>JALYZO010000059.1 GCA_030945745.1 Actinomycetota bacterium | reverse complement strand
ACGGTGGTCGGCGCCGCCCTCGCCGCCCGAGCAGCCGCCGAGCTCCAAGCCGGCTCCGCCATCCCATCCACCACCCTCGCCCGCCTCCTCACCGACATGGCCCGACCCGAGGCCGCGCTCCCCCTCGGATCGGCGATCGTGATCGACGAGGCGGGCATGGTCGGCACCCGAGACCTCCACCGCCTCGTCACCCTCGCCGCCGCGCAGCAGGCCCGGGTGGTGCTGGTTGGCGATCCTCGCCAACTGCCCGAGATCGACGCCGGCGGCTCCTTCGCTCGACTCGCCACCCAACTCCCCACCCACACCCTCGCCGCCAACCGCCGCCAAGCCGAGCGCTGGGAACGAGACACCCTCGACCTGCTCCGAGACCGCCAGCCCGGACCGGCCCTCGCCCGCTACGGCGACCACGGACGGATCACCATCGCAGACACAGCCGTCGAACTGCGAGACCAGATGGTCGCCGACTGGCACCACAACCACAGCCAAGGCCAGAGCACCGTGATGCTCGCCTTGCGCCGAGGCGACGTCGCCGACCTCAACCACCGCGCCCAGACCCTCCGGGTCGCCGCCGGCGAACTCGACCCCGCCCGAGCGCTCCACGTCGACGAGCAGCGCCTCCTCGTCGGTGACGAGATCGTCTGTGGACGCAACGACCGCCGCGCCGGGCTCATCAACGGCACCCGCCTCACCATCACCAGCATCGAAGCTTCGACCGGCTCGCTCACCGGCCGAGACCCCGACGGCCTCGCCGTGAACGTCCCCGCCGGCTACCTGGCCGAGGGACACGTCCGATTGGGCTACGGGCTCACCATCCACAAAGCGCAAGGGGCGACGTTCGACCGGGCGTTGCTGTTGGGCGACGACCGCCTCTTCGCCGAGGCCGGCTACGTCGGACTGTCCCGAGGACGCCAAGCCAACCAGCTGTATGTGGTCGCCGGGAACGAACCGCTCCACCCGGGCAGCGAGTTGCCCGGCGTCGGGCTCATCGACCACGTCTGCGCCGCCCTCGGCGTCAGCAGAGCACAAGCCCTCTCCACCGCGCAGGTCACCGGCCATATCCCCGACGGCCCCCTCTCCGCCCTCGTCGCCGAACGAGACCGCCTCGCCGGCCGACTGATCGCCTCGATGCCACCCCCGCCCGACCTCGGCCGTCTCAGCGCCGGACCTGCGATCGCCGACACCGTCGCCGGCGACATCGCCGGGCGGGACCGCTGGTCGATGAGCCATCGACGTGACGGTGAGCGCCTGGCCCGGCTCACCGCGGCAGTGGACCGCCGTGTCAGCCATCTCGGCGTTGCCGCCCTCGTCGACCCACCCGACCACCTGACCAGACTCCTCGGCCGGCCGCCCGAGAACCCCTTCGAGCGGCGGGGCTGGGCGGAGAGCGCGGCCATGGTCGAAGCGTGGCGGGAGGTCAGCGGCCAAAGCCCCGACCGCTCCAGCCGCCACCTGCTCGCCGAACCCGGCCGGGACCGACGCGAGCACCAGTGGTGGGCTCAGGCCACCCGCGCTCTCGACCGCTACCAGGCCCGCCACCACCAACTCACCGGGCGCGCCACGGCCTTCGGCGACCGCCACGCCCGGCGGGCCGACGACGGACTTGACCGCAGTTGGCAACCCGACCAGGAGAGAGGACTCAGCCGATGACCCTGGCCGGCACGTCACCTACCGCACCCGCAGCGGCTCCGGCCTCCACGGCGGATGGTCCCAGACCATCCAACAACGACCGGTCATCCCCCCAGAACGGATCAACACCATGCCCCCAGGCGTCGGATACCTCGCCCACACCAACCACCTGCCCCTCTACGTCACCCTCACCCCGCCGCCCGCACCCTCAGCGCGGACAGGCCTCACCGACCTGGCCCGTCCCCTCCGCTCCGCGTGGCGGCGTGCCGTCCACACCTGCCGAAGCCCGCTGACCAACCGAAAGGATGACTCATGAGCACCACCTCCACGTCCACCACGACGCAGCGAATCGTCGTCGTCCACGGCCCCCTGGGCCGAGACC
>JALYZO010000011.1 GCA_030945745.1 Actinomycetota bacterium | reverse complement strand
GGTCTCGGGACTCCTGTACCGCCGACCGAACAGCACCATTATCGCCGTCAATCGCGATCACGCCGAGACGCGGCGCCGGTTCACGATCGCCCACGAATTGGGTCACCTACGTCTCCATGACGGCAGGCCGCTGATCGTCGACCATGTCGTCCGCGCCCGGATCAACCTCCGCGACCATCAGTCGAGCCTCGCGACCAACCGCGAGGAGATCGAAGCAAACCGCTTCGCGGCGAGTCTCCTGATGCCATCAGACTTCGTCAACCACCAACTGCCCACCGTCTTGAAGAAGGGGCTCGGCGAGCAGGGCACCATCGATGCCCTAGCACGAGAATTCGGCGTCAGCCCGCAGGCCATGGAGATCCGCCTCACCAATCTTGGACTGCGGGCCGCGGTCTGACGACAGCGGAGCTACAGGTCAAGGCCACCCAGCCACCATCCGACCTCGCTCCTAACCACACGTCTGGACCACAGCCGCGGAGGAAGCCGACGATGAGACGCTCCCTCATCTGAGCCTCGTGTGACCAAGAATTTCGGTGAGTTGCAGAGCACCACAGCGGGTGCCTCGGTTACTGCTGTGCAGCGGGAGGCGGGGTAAACTCACTTGGTCAGCTTGGCGTCTCCGGCAAGGGCATCCGCGCCACCAGAGGTGCTTATGCCGGGTGGGTAGTTATGCCGGGTTGGCGGCTGTTGGCGGGCGTTGTGGCTGGTCAGGGGTTCGGGCGGCGGTGATGGTTCCGGAATAACTATCGGTCATCGGGTCAGGGTTGCCTCTTCGTTCCATGAGTCGGAGAGGAGTGCTGTGATGACTGCGCGAATTGTGGTGGATGCTGCCTCGGAGGCGGCGGTGGAGGCGTTCGGGGTGTATCAGCGCCGGGAGCGGCGTCTGGCCGAGTTGTCGGTGCAGATGTCGTCGTATGGGGTCCGGGCCTTTTTGGCGTGGAGGGCGGCGACGGGCCGGGGAGACCTCGCCGGGTTGTCGCCTGACGAGTTGGCCGAGTTCGTGATCCACGAGTCGGGGCGTGTGGCTCGCTCGACGACCCGTCAAACGGTCACGAACCTGCGGGGTTTCGTCCGGTTCTTGTATGTGACGGGCCGGGTCGGCAGGGACATGTCCGCGGCGGTGCCGGCGGTGGCGTCGACACGTTTCGATGGGCTGCCGAAAGGTTTGGACCCGGCCACGGTGCGGGTGTTGCTGGCGAGCTGTGACCGGTCTCGGCCCACGGGACGGCGAGACTTCGCGGTGTTGACGTTGATGGTCCGGTTGGGGTTGCGGGCCGTGGAGGTGTCCAGGCTCAGCCTCGACGCTGTCGATTGGCGGGCGGGGGAGGTGACCGTGGCCGGCAAAGCGGGACGGGTGGACCGGTTGCCGTTACCGGCCGACGTCGGCGCCGCGCTCGCTGACTATGTCCGTCATGGGCGTCCAGCGACGGCGAGCCGGGCGGTGTTCATCGGATGTCGCCCGCCGGGGGCGGCGATGTCACGCAACGCGGTGGTTTTCGTGGCCCGAACGGCGTCGGCCCGGGCCGGGATGCCGGTGGTGGGCGTTCACCGGTTGCGGCACACGGCGGCCACCGAACTGTTGGCGAAAGGAGCGTCGCTGTCGGAGGTCGGCCAGGTGTTGCGCCACGACGATGACACCACGACCGCCGTGTACGCCAAGGTCGACCAGGCCGCCTTGGCGTTGGTGGTCCGTGCGTGGCCGGGAGTCGGGCAATGAGCGTCCTGTCGGACCACGCGGCGCGTTACGTGGCGTTGCGGGCCGCGTTGGGCTACCAGCCCGGCGGCACCGCCCGGCTCGTCAGGAGCTTGGTCGACCATGTTGAGGCGGCCGGCGACGACCACCTGGCCGTCGAGGTGACCGTCTCGTGGGCCCACATGGCGGTCAGCGACAGCCAGGTCGCCGTTCGGTTGTCCTTCGCCCGCCGTTTCGGCGCCTACCTGTCGGCTCTCGACCCGGCCCACGAGATCCCCCCACCGGCCCTGCGGCCCCCGGACAGCTACCGGACCCCGCCGCACATCTACAGCGAAGAGGAGATAGCGGCCCTGCTCGCGGCCGCCGGGAAGCTGAGCCCCGGGCTGTGGGCGTCGAGCGTGGCCACCCTGATCGGGCTTGCCGCGGCGTGCGGGATCCGCCCCGCCGAGGCCTACCGGCTCTGCTGTTGCGATGTCGATCTCGACGGCGGCCGTTTAGCGGTCATGCGATCAAAGGGCGGCCGCAGCCGGCTCCTGCCGTTGCACGCGACCACCACCGCAGCCCTCACAGCCCATCTCAAGGTCCGGCGCCGGGCCCGGATCGACCATGACCGCCTGTTCGTGACCGCCACTGGTCGGCCGCTCACCTCCGCCGTGTTCGCGCCGACCTTTCGCTGTCTCCTCGCCGACGCCTCGATCGTCACCGCGGCGGGTCGACGCCCAGCCCGTCTGGGGGACCTACGTCACAGCTTCGCGGTGGCCACGCTGACCGGCTGGCACCGAGACGGGATCGACGTGCAACAGAACCTGCCGGTCCTGTCCGCCTACCTCGGCCATCTCCGACCGGCCAGCACCTTCTGGTACTTGGAGGCGGTTCCCGAGCTGATGGCCATCGTCGGCCAACGGGTCGCAGACGCCTGGGAGGCCGGATCGTGACCGCCCTCGCCCCGGTCCTGCAGTCCTACTTCACCCGCCGCCTCGCCCAGCGGCGAGCCAGCCCGGCCACCGTCGCCGCCTACCGCGATACGTTCCGTCTCCTGATCATCTTCGCCGCCGACCGGACCGGCACAACTCCGTCAGACCTCGACATCGACGATCTCGACGCCGAGCTCGTCGGCTCGTTCCTGGACCACCTCGAGACCGATCGAGGTAACTCGGTCGCCACCCGCAACCTGCGCCTTCGGGCCATCCACTCGCTGTTCCACCACGCTGCCATGGCCTGCCCCGAACACGCCGAGACCATCCGCCGGGTCCTGGCCATCCCCACCAAACGGACCGACACCACCATCGTCAGCTACCTCACCCGCCCCGAGACGGACGCCCTACTCGCCGCCCCTGACCGCGCCGGCGACCTCGGACGACGAGACCACGCCCTCATCCTCGTCGGCGTGCAAACCGGGCTCCGGGTGGCCGAACTCACCGCTTTGAGCTGGGCTGATGTCACCTACGGCACCGGTGCCAACATCCACACCACCGGCAAAGGCAGAAAGCAGCGAATCACGCCCCTGCAACCTGTCACCGCCAAACTCCTCCACGCCTGGGCCCGCCACCGCCACACCGAACCCGACCAGCCCGTCTTCGCCACCGGCGCCGGCGGTCACCTCAGCACCGACGCCGTCAAAGACCTGCTCGACAAGCATGCCGCCGCGGCCGGTGCCACCTGCCCGTCCCTCACGACCAAACGGGTCACGCCGCACACCCTGAGGCATACCTGCGCGATGAACCTCCTCCACGTCGGGGTCGACATTGCCACCATCGCCCTGTGGCTCGGACACGCCAGCACCAAGACCACCCAGATGTACCTCCACGCCGACCTGCAAATCAAGCAACGAGCCCTCGCTCGAACCGCCCCGACCCCCCAGGCCCGGGCTCGCTACAAGCCCACTGACAATCTCCTCGCCTACCTCGAAAGCCTGTAGTTATGCCGGGTCCATGACCGTCAAAACTCAACACCCGCAAGGTCTTTTGTCCCCAACCCGGCATAACTACTGACCCGGCATAAGCACGAGGTCGTGCCGGCCCGGGACAAACGCGACAGGGTGTCGGGTCAGGCCGCCGTGACATGGTGTCGCACGGCGGAACGTGGGAGCGTGACCGTCGTCGGCTCGTCAACGACGTAGCTGCTCCGTTCTGGCGATAACCCAACTACTACCTGGACCCGACCCGCGCTGCCGTACACCTCGACCACGGTCCCGAGAACCTCGTCGAGGCCCCAAGGAATCACAACGACCTCGCCAACTTCGAGTTCTGGGTCCATCGTCGCACTCCTCACCATGGCCGGGTGACCCCCAGCAGCGCTGTCAACTGGGTGGCAACTACGTCATCCATGGTACTGGCCAGGCTGTTGAGCGCACGCCGGTTGCGAAGATAGGAGCCCTTGGTCGACCGGATATTGGTGGCCGATTCAAGAGCGACGGTCTTCGTCTCGTCTCCGTGACCGATGGCGTTCCGGTAGTCGATGAGCTGCTCGAGGCCCACGAGTTGCAGCTGCGTCACTGCCCCTTGCGCCTTCAGGTCGTCGATGAAACTAAAACCGAGCCGACCGAAGTCGGCACCCAAGGCTGAAGTTCGAGGATTTTGGGTGTCAAGCTTGCGACCCTGGGTGAGCAGCGTGCGCAACATGACTTGTTGTCCCTCCACCGCGGCACCTACGTGGACATCCACTGCTGCGTCGTGCAACGCTCGGCAGAAGCTCTGGAACTGGGCGACGAGCACGACGAACAGGCTGCGGTTGAGCTGCGCCGTTCCCCA
>JALYZO010000198.1 GCA_030945745.1 Actinomycetota bacterium | reverse complement strand
CCAACAAGCGAAGCCTTCGTGGACCCGGCGCTAGCCGCCGACCCTGGTCAAGGCATCCGGGTTCCCGAGACCCGGAAATTGCCTCTGACCAGCCCGTACGCCAACCCGACGGTCCCGTGCCCTAACGCCGTTAGTGGAAGGCATTCGTGGCCGTCTTGGCACGGTTACTCAGACGACCCCCTCTACCGGGCGCTCTGGCGTCGCAGGTGGTCCGCTGCGGCGACGAGGTGTTCGAGGGCTTGCTCTGTCTCCGCGTACCCTCGAGTCTTGAGTCCGCAATCGGGGTTGACCCACAGGTGCTCGGGTTCCACGACGGCGATGGCGCGCTCCAAGAGATCGACCAGCTCGTGGGTCGCGGGAACGCGAGGCGAGTGGATGTCGTACACACCCGGACCGACGTCTCGATCAAACTCGGCGGCCTGCAACTCGTCGAGGAGTTCCATGCGGGAGCGGGCCGCTTCGAACGACACGACATCGGCGTCGAGGTTGGTGAGGGCCGGGAGAATCGAGCCAAATTCGGAATAGCACATATGGGTGTGGATCTGGGTGTCGTCGTGGGCGACTGCGGTCGCGAGCCGGAAGCACTCGGCAGCCCAGTGCAGGTAGCGGGCCCGTCGTTCGTTGCGTAAGGGCAGGCCTTCGCGCAACGCAGGCTCGTCGACCTGAATGATGGCCATCCCGGCGGCTTGCAGGTCGTCGATCTCGTCGCGGACGGCCACGGCGATTTGGCGGCACTGGTCGGCAGGAGCCAGGTCGTCACGACGGAAGGACCACAGGAGCATGGTGACCGGGCCGGTGAGCATTCCCTTGACCGGTCGGTCGGTGAGCTGGCTGGCATAGGTCGCCCAGCGCACGGTTATCGGTTCGGGCCGGCTGATGTCGCCGATGATGACGGGGGGACGAATGCAGCGGGTCCCGAAGGATTGGACCCATCCGTGCTCGGTGACCGCAAATCCGTCGAGTTGCTCGGCGAAGTACTGCACCATGTCGTTGCGTTCGGGCTCACCGTGCACGATGACGTCGATGCCGAGTCGTTCTTGAAGTGAGACGATCGCCTCGATCTCGGTGCCGATCTGCGTCTCGTAGCTCTCGACGGTGATCTCTCCGCGACCGAGAGCGGATCGCGCGGCGCGTAGTTCGCGGGTTTGCGGGAAGCTGCCGATGGTCGTGGTCGGAAACGGCTGAAGGTGCAGGCGCTCCTGCTGGAGCTTGCGGCGCTGAAGGTAGGGGGTCGGCCGGGCGAACGCGGACGGGTCGAGCTGGTCGATTCGAGTTCTGACTTCAGGGTTGACGGTTCGGGTCGAGCGGGCCCGACGTTCGAACCGTTCGGCGTTTTCGTCCAGTTCAGTCGAAATGGCAGCTCGGCCCTCGTTGAGGCCACGGGCAAGAACGGCGACCTCGGTCAACTTTTCCTGGGCGAACGCCAGGCACTGTCGAACCTCACGGTCGATGTTCGTTTCTACGCCGAGGTCGACGGGGACGTGTTGAAGCGAGCAGGACGTGCTGACCACGACCGGGCCGGCGAGTTCGGTGAGCCGTTCGAGCAGGGTGAGCGACGGGCCGAGCCGATTGGCCCAGACGCTCCGCCCGTCCACCACGCCGGCGAAGAGCACGCGCCCGTCCAACGAGCCGGCATCCTCGACCAGGCGCTGGTTGTGCGATCCGGCACAGAAATCGAGACCGATCCCCTCGATCGGCGTATCCAAGAGAGCGTCGAGCGCGCCGGCGGCGTGATCGAAGGAGGTCGAGACGCAGACAGCCGGCCGGCCGGAGATCGCGGCCAGGTGACGGTAGGCCACGCGTGTCGCCTCCAACTCCGAAACGGTTCGGTCCTCTACCAGAGCGGGCTCGTCCAGCTGCACCCATGGAGCGCCTCGTTCACCCAACCGTCGGAGCAACTCGCTGTAGACCTCGAGCAGCGCGGGCAGCAGCTCCCATCGGTCGAACGGCTTCTTGTCAGGTCCCGGCTTGGACAGGGCCAGAAAGGTGACCGGCCCGATCAGCACCGGCTTGGTGGTGATCCCGAGCGCCGCGGCTTCATCGAACTCGTCGAGTGGCTTGGAGCCCGCGAGCGTAAATGCGGTCAACGGGGACAGTTCCGGAACCAGGTAGTGGTAGTTGGTGTCGAACCATTTGGTCAGCTGCAGCGCCGCGAGGTCCACGCCCTCAGCCTGCACGCCGCGGGCCATGGTGAAGTACTGATCCGTCGTGTCCCGCAACCCGCTTCGGTAGCGTGCGGGCACCGCGTCCACCAGGACCGCCATGTCCAGCATCTGGTCGTAGAACGAGAAGTCGTTGGAGGATGGGAGCTCGATGCCTGCGCCGACCATTCTCGCCCAGTTGTCGGTTCGGATCTGCCGTCCGGTCGCCGCCAGTTGATCCGAACTGACGCGACCTTGCCAGAAACCTTCGGTGGCTTTCTTCAGCTCCCGGTTGGGACCTATCCGCGGAAAGCCGTGCACAGTTGACGCCGGTACGCGCATCATTCCTCCTGTCGCTTCACGGGTCAGCTTGGGGTGGCATTCTCCTTGGCCGTGTCCCGCGGCTTGCGTGCCCAGCGCTCGGTGCCGAGCTCCGCCCGCAGCCGATCGACACCCAGGCGGTGGCAGAAGTCGCCGAACCGCTCCCCGCCGCGGCGCGGATCACGGTAGTAGGCCAGCACCGGGCGCAGCACGTTGACCAGCTTGTCACGGGGGACGTTCTCGGCGAACACGTCGTTGAGGCGGATCCCTACCGTTTCGCCGCCGAGGTGGATGTCGTAGTTCTTCTTGCCCCGCCCCACGAGGCCGATCTCGGCGGTGTACGGGCGCGAGCAGCCGTTGGGGCAGCCCGTCATCCGGACGTGGGCGTCGAGCCCACCGAGGCCAAGCGCGTCGAGCTCGGCTTCCAGCTCGTCGAGCACGCCGGGCAGTGCCCGCTCCGACTCGGTGAGCGCCAGGCCGCAGGTGGGCAAGGCCGGGCAGGCGAAGGAGTTGCGCTTGATGGGGACCCACTGCTCGGCCGGCACCACGCCGTGGTCGCGCAGCAGCGCCTCCACGGTCGGCCGGTCACGGTCGGCCAGGTCGGTGAGGAGGATGTCCTCTCGGGGTGTGAGGCGCACCCCGGGCGAGAAGCGCTCCACGACCGCGCGCAGCCCTGACCGCACCCGCACAGCGCCCCTGTCGGCGATGCGGCCGTTCTCGACCTTGACGCCGAGGAACCACGGCCCGTCCTGGGGGTGCCAGCCGAGGTGGTCGTCGGCGGCCTCGAAGACGACCGGCTCCGGCGCGGGCAGCGAGCGTCCCAGGCGTTGGGCGACCTCGGCCCCGAACCGATCGATCCCCCACTCGTGGATCAGGTACTTGAGCCGGGCGTGCTCACGTTCGTGGCGGTCGCCGTGGTCGCGTTGCACGCGGACGATGGTGGCTAGCACCTCCAACAGCTCCTCGGGAGCCACCGTCGTGAGGGGGTCGGCCAGGCGGGGGAAGGTGTCTGGGTTGGTGTGGTTCTTGCCCATGCCCCCGCCGACCAGCACCGTGAAGCCGCGAAGTGACTCGCCGTCGAGCACGGGCACGACGCCGATGTCGTTGCTGTAGACGTCGATGCAGTTGTCGCCGGGAAAGGCGAAGCCGATCTTGAACTTCCGGGGCAGGTAGGTGGTGCCGTAGAGCGGCTCCTCGCCGGGCGCTTCGCCTGGCTCCACGGCCGTCACCGCGCGCTCGCCGTCGAGCCACAGATGGTAGTAGGCGTGGGTGCGAGGCCGGAAGCGGCGGGCCGTCTCCTGGGCGTAGGCCCCCACGTCGGCCCGCTGCCGGTCGGAGAGGGGCGCCGGGCAGCACATGATGTTGCGGACCACGTCGCCGCAGGCGCCGAGGGTGGTCACCAGGTGGTGGTTGAGGGTGGCGAGCAGGGAGTGGAGGTCGCCCTTGCGAACGAAGTGGTACTGGATGCCCTGCCGGGAGGTGATGCGCAACGTGCCGCTGGCCACCGCGTCGCACAGCGTGTCCATGGCGAGGTACTGCTCTGCGGTCAGGATCCCGCCGGGGATGCTGACCCGCACCATGCAGATGTGGTCGACGTCGAGCCTCTGGCGCTTCCGCTCGGTGCGCACGTCGCGGTCGTCCTGCTGGTAGATGCCGTGGAACCTGAGTAGTTGTTGGCTCTCAGGCGAGAACGCTGGCGTACCGTCGGACAGCTCCTCGCCGATGGTGCCCCGCAGCTGGTTGCTGGCGGCCTTGATTCCCTCCATCTTGGAGACAGCGGTGTCGGCCATGGCTTCCTCCTTCCCGCCGGGTCTCACGAGTCAGCCACCGAGGTAGCTCATCTCGACCTTGTGGAGACCGAGATGCGTAGGTCCCGGACAGGCCGGCCCAACGTGTCCGAGACGCTCATCGTCGGAGCCGCTACGCGAACGACTGTCCGCAGCCGCAGGAGCTCTTGGCGTTGGGTTCTCGATGTGGAACCCGGCGCCCTGGAGGCCGTCCTTGTAGTCCAGGGTGGCCCCGGCGATGTGGGGGGCGCTGGCCGGGTCGACTCTCACCTTGACCGTGCCGAACACGGCCTCATGGTCCTCGGGGTTGGTATCGGTGTCGAAGAAGATCTCGTATGACATCCCTGAGCACCCGCCGGCCTTGACGGCGACGCGCAGGGCGAGCTGGTCGTCGCCCTCCTGGGCCAGCAGCTCGGCGACTTTGGCCGCGGCGTGGTCGGTGAGGTTGATGACGGGTGTGGTTGTGACCTGGGTGGTGCTCATCGCGAAAGGGCTCCGTGTTGTTGTCATCTATGAAGGAGCGCCTCTTGTCAAGGGGTCCGGACGGGTTTTTCGTCCGGTCGTTTGCGGCCCGAAGGGGCGTGGGGTGTCATTGGGGCGCGTCGAAGGGTCCCGACGTCGGCGTGAGCG
>JALYZO010000187.1 GCA_030945745.1 Actinomycetota bacterium | reverse complement strand
GGCCAGCGGCGGCCGGCGGATGGTGTGGGCGCTCATCTTCACCGCCTGCTACTCCCGGCACTGCTTCGTGTGGCTCAGCCACCGCCAGACCACCGAGGCGGTCATCGATGGCTTCGAGGCGGCGTGGGCGTTGGCCTTACACCTTCTCGCCCAGAGTCGTCCGGAGCCCCTCGATCAAGGAGGCCAAAGAGACGAGGTCGTCCACCCGGAACGCCGAACGGCCGGCGGCGACAACAACGAACGGGTCACCCGGGTCGACATCGGTCCAGCCAGCGGGAACGCTGCACATCTGGCCTTCTGCGACGAAGAAGAACACCCGGTCCTCGGCCCAGTTGTTCTTGCGAACCACGAGGTCGAACTCCCGCCCGGCGAGGGGGTGGAACGGGTGGGTCACCCGCACCCGATGTTGTTCAACCGGCCGATCAGGCGCAATCGACGGGTCGGTCCAAGCCGAAGGTTGAACGCCAGGTCCAGTACGTACGGGGCTCCTACTTGGCCGGCGAGGACTTCGCCGACCTGGCGGACGCTCAGCGTCGGGCGACCACCTGGTGCTCGACGACGGCCGGCCTCCGGACCCACGGCACCACCCAGTGTCGGCCGGCCGAGGCCTTCCGCGTCGAGGAGGCGCCCCTGCTCCTGCCTGCTCCCGCCGAGGCCTACGACCTGCCCCTCTACGCCAGGCCCAAGGTCCACCGCGACCACCACCGAGGTGGACAAGGCGCTGTACTCCATCCCCGGCAACCTCATCGGCTTCCGGGTCAACGCCCGGGCCGATTCACGGTGACCGGTGCAAGAACGCCGAGCGGTGCCTGGATCGCCTGGGCCACCACCAAGGTCCTCGACGAGGTCCGCCGTGAGGTGTGGGACGCGGCCCGCAAGCGGGGCCAGCACGCGCTGGCCCGGGACCTGAAGAACGCCCGCTACGCGCTGTGGAAGAACCCGGGCGACCTGACCGCCCACCAGGAGGCCAAGCTGGCCTCCATCGCCCAGACCAACAAGGTGCTCTACCGGGGCCTACCTGCTCGTGTCGCATCCCCTCCTTCGTGAAGCTGGCCAAGGCCATCACCAAGCTGCGGCTTCTGACCCGCATCGCCTTCGGGTTCCGTTCGCCCGAGGCCCTCAGCCGGCGATCAGCAGGCCCCTCGGGGTGGCAACTTCTCCCAGGATCACGCCCGCCGCCTGAACCACTGCCGAGCTGACCAGGCGCTGCAGCTTCGGAGCGGACAGCTCGATCAATGCCACCGCTGCCACCTTGGGATCGATCCGCCCCCGGTCGCGCAGGGCGAGCACCGCCCGGGCCAGCTGGGCCCGGGACAGCGGGGTGTCCACCCGGGCCAGCACGGCGGGGAGGGCGTCGTCGATCCCGTCGAGGTCATCCTCCTCGACGGCCACCAGAAGCCGCTCGACATCGGGTGTCAGCAGCCGGGGAAGCGGCAGCTGCAGCGAGGTGTCGATGGTCGGCAGTTCGATCATCTCGGCCTGGAGGTCGTCCCATCTCGTCGTGCGAGCATCGACGGAGGACTCGGGCGGCTGGACCGACCTGGCCGGCGAGGAACGCTCGGGCCAGATCTGCTTCGGACGGGCCCCGTTGGACACCGCAGCAGCGCTTGGCCTTGCGCCCGCTTCCACACCTGCACCGCTCATTCCGTCCCGCTGCGCCCATGGCTGACCTCCTCACCGAACGTCCCCTTCATCCTTCATCCTCGCCGGCGCACCCTCCGGTGGCACCGCGCCGGTCGGGCTGAGGCCCCAGGCGGCATGGCGACGGCGGGGCGGTCCCAGCACGACGAATGCCGGACCACACCCCGCCGTCGACCGGAGTCATCCCTACCCCACCGATGCCGTCCTGAGCGACGAGACCCTGCGTGCCTCGGTGGTCCTACCGGGAGAGCCTCCAGCGGCCCGGCGCCTGCCAGGGACTCGCTCAACGCTCGCTCGACTCGCTCAACGCTGCGCAAAACGGCGACTGAGCATTCGGCGGGCCACGGCCATGGCCCCCCCGACGTCGACCACGACGCGCCGGAGAGAGCCAGGCTCTCAGCGCCGGTGCGCCCCTTTCCATGGACGCCGCTCCGGTATCCATTCGCTTGCTGTTCACCTCCGCGCTATTGCGGCGGCCGCTCCGCTGTCGCTCGCACCCCGTAGCGTCATCAACGAACCGAACCTGAGCGCTCCGGCGCCCATGCCCGACGGCGATGACGAAGGGAGCGGCGAATGACCATGGCATCGCAGTCCGACGAGAGTCCCCGGCGGTACCTGAGCCCCGGCGAAGCGACTGCTGGGCCAATGCCGGGCGGATCGCCTGTGTGGTCACCCGGGGAGGCCACCGGCGCTTCCGAACCAAGGACGTCGACGCCCTGGTCGAGGAGATGGCCGCCCGCGGGGCCTTATCTGCGAAGTAGCCGGGGGTGTCGGTTGCCACCGGGAGGCGCCAGGCTCCTCGGATCCGGCCCGGCCGTCCGGCATGCCCGATCCTGCCCCCCGATAAAAGAAGAAGCGTGGGTCAGGATCGTGGGAGACCGCTGCTGTGTTGACCATGGTGTGGTCATGGCGATGCCCGAGCCGTCAAGGGCCGCTGCGGGCCTGCGCTGGTCGCCCTACAGCGTCGAGCACTGCCCCGACTTGGAGCCGGCGGTGTTCGTCTGACCGGCGTTGGTGGGGGGCGGGCTGTTGCTGACGCAGGCCAGGGCCTTGGAGACGTTGTTGGCCTTGAGCACGTCGGTTCCCACGGTGTTGTTGTTGACCGTCACGTTGCCGGAGACGATGTTGGCCCCCAGGGTCAGCCCGGCGGTGTTTCCGGTCACGCTCACGTCGCCGGCTACCCGGTTGAAGGCACAGCCGGCGGCGGGGTCGCCGATGCGGATGGGCACGGTGGCGTTGCTGACGACGATGCCCTGGCCCGGAGTGGTGGAGGGGGCGGAGACCTGGGAGCCGCACACGCTGAAGAAGCTGGGACCGTTGGCCACGATGCCCCGGCTGATCTGGGAGTCGACCACGCCCAGTGCCCCGCCAGGATTGACCGTGACCGGCCCTACCACCCGGGCGGTGGTGATGAGCACGCTGTCTCCGGCGTTGACGGTGAGGGGTCCCAGAAAGTCGCCGGTGATCGTGCGGGTGAAGGTGGGAGGGGCGAAGGGAGCAATCACCACCGACTCGTTCGCCGCCCCGCACGGGGCGGGGACCGCGTTGTTGTTGGCGTCGCCTGAGTAGGAAGCGGTCCAGTAGTAGGTGCCCGCTGCAGCGGGGGTAAAGGTGTCGGAGGTGGCGGTGCCTCCCCCCAGGGGGTTGGTGGAGGTGAAGACCTGGGTGGCGCAGGCGGCGTCACTGAACAGGCTGAACGTCACGCTGCCGGTGGGGCTGGAGCCCCCTGAGACGGTGGCCGTGTCGTGCACTGGGGCGCCCAGCAGATTGCCGGGGGAGGCCTGGGTGGCGATGGTGGGGGTTGCCTTGGTGAGGGAGACCGTGGCGTTGGCGGTGGCGGTCACGGTGTTGCCGTTGGAGTCCACGCCGGTCACGGTCACGGTGTCGGTCTGGGTGTCGCCGCTCTTGCCGGCGAAGGGACCGGTGAAGCTGCAGGCCGGCGAGGTAGCCCCGGGGGCCAGGGTTACCCCGATGAGAGCCCCGCAGCTCGAGCCGGTCCGGGTGGCCAGGTCGCCGTAGATGTTGTCGACCAGCGAGGTGATCTTCACGGGGTCGACGGCGCTCGGGTTGTTCACCTGCGCCGTGTAGGTGAACGTGCCGCCGGGGGCGGCAAGGCTGATCGGGCTGGCCACCTTGGTCACTGAGATCTGCGGAGCAGTGGAGGAAGTGAACGAAAGTCGGAGACCAGGACTCAGGCTCGGCGTCTTGCAGGAGAGCTGGGTGAAGAGGGGACTTGAGCCCTTCTCCACGCCAACAACCTCACCCGACCCACCGTCGGCAGTCGTTCCGTACACGAAGTCGAAGCGTGGCTGGCCCTCGTAGAGCTGTATCTCGAAGTTGGCCGGCTGCACACCGGGAAAGAGGGTCGCGCGCCACTCGATGTTGAAGACGCGGTTGGGCGCCGAGCCGGTCACCGTGGTGAAGATGCCAAGTGGGAACGGCGCTGGGAGAAAGTCGGTCCGGAGGTCGGCGCCGTACGGGAATAGGGTGTAC
>JALYZO010000170.1 GCA_030945745.1 Actinomycetota bacterium | reverse complement strand
GGGGGCCGCGAGGGGCCACCACGTCCGGCGGATGGCCGCGGCGCTCGAGTCGATGGCCTGGGCGTGGCCGAGGAGCGCCAGGCGGGCCAGCGCGGCGCGTGGCAGGTGCCGGTCGAGATGCCCGACGAAGGAGGCGAAGGTCGCAGCGCCCGCAGCGAGCCCGACCAGCGGGTAGGCGGCGAGGACGGCGCCGACCGACACCGCAGTGGACGCCGAGAGGACGAGGGGGGCAACGGCCGAGCCATGCCGGGCGTGGAGGGACGCCGCCGACCGGCCGTAGCCGACCCGCTGGCGGAGCCAGGATCTCAGTCCGTCACGGGTCGGGTGGCGGACGGTGACGCCCGGTTCGTAGCGGACCCGCCATCCGGCTTCGACCAGGCGCCACACCAGGTCGACGTCCTCACCGGTCCGCAGCGACTCGTCGAAGCCGCCCACGTCACCGAGGGCTCGGCGCCGCACGATCAGCGCCGTGGTGGGTACGTAGGGGACCGGGCTCCGGGGCCCCACGAGCGCCGGGTGGCGGCCCAGGTCGAGGGGGGAGCGCGCCTGCTCGTAGGCGGCCAGCCATGCCGGGCTGGCCGACCCGGGGACGGCGACGACACGGGGGGCAACGGCGGCGACCGTTGGATCGTCGAAGTGGGGAACCAACGTCGCGAGCCACGAGGCGGGGAGCTCGACGTCGGCGTCGACGAAGGCCACCAGTTCGCCGGCCGCCTCCCTCCAACCGGTGTTGCGGGCCGCCGCCGGGCCCCGGGCCAGGGGGTGGCGGACGACCGTCTTCGGCCCCCTCCGCCGGTCGGCGACGGCCCACAGAGCGCCGGCGTCGAGGGACCCGTCGTCGACGATCACCACCTCGACGTCGTCGGCCACGCCCGCCAGGGTGGCGGCCAGTCCGTCCGCCCGGTCGCGTACGGGGATGACGATGACGACGGGGGGAGCGGGACGATCCTTGTCGCCGACGGGGAGAGGATGGGCAATGGCCCCGTCGGTGAGCTGGCGGGCCAGTCTCCGGGCGCCCGCCCGCGACGCCACAATACCCCCGGCAGCCCAGGTGTCGACCAGGCGAGATCCACCGTCGCTCAGGCGCAGCACCCGTAGGGGGTAGCCCCCGATGATCACGTCGGGCCGGGGGCGAAAGGTGCGCCGGTCGAGGCTCAGCCCCCATCCGGCCGGTAGCCCTGCGTCACCATCTCCGGCCGGGACCCCGGGCACGTCGGCGCACGCTAGCGGGCGGGTTTGCCCCCGGGCGGGCACCGGGAGGCGCGGGGAGTCAACGTCTGTCGTGTCCCCGATCACGCTTGAGCCGGCCACGCGGCTTCTCCACGACGGGCTCGTCGCCGGGCCCCACTTCTCGTTCCCGTGCTCTGCGTTCGTGGTGAAGCTCGGCTTGGAGCTTTTCGTTGTCCGTAAGCACGGCATCACGCTCGTCGTGGGCGGCTCGGACCTCTTCGCGCCGCCGGTGATGGCGGATGGCCCTTGCTCCCCTATGGCGAATGCCGACGACCACCAGGGCCAGTCCTAACACCATCCCTGCGCCGGTGAGAGCGCCTATCAAGAAGACGATCTCTACGTGGGTTATGCCCAGACTTTGTCCGAACACAACCGGGCTGGGAACCTGATACATGTTTTCGGAGGCCACATCGACGCCGAAGACGACCGCTGCGATGATCAGCAGGAGGCCGATGAGGATCATGTTGTTTCCTTTCGGTCATGGGACAGCTCGGGCTTACGTCGCCATCTTTCGGAGCGTAAGAGACTGCGTAGGAACTACTTGCGCGGCGAAGGCCGGAAGGTCTCCGAACAGCAGGACGTCGCAGACACGCAAGTAGTTCCGCAGCGAAGCGGCCCTTTAGTAATAGTGGCGACGCCCACCGACGGCGCGCCCGGTCCGACCAAGAAGGAAGAGAATCAGGCCGACGACCAAGAGAACAATGCCGATCGACCAAAGAATCGGGACTGCTAGGACAAACCCGAGCACCAAGCAGACAATACCGGCAACGATCATTTCACACATCCCCTTTTCCTTGGCTGCGTGCGGTCACTCAGCCAGAGGTTGTATTCCCTCTCCGCTGCTCCTCAAACCGCAGGAGGTCAAAGACTCGGCTCCCACCCCCCAAACCGAGGGTAATGTCCGGTTTGCGTGTCGGCGGATGGCTGGGTCGATTTCTCTCCCTTCGTATCATTTCCAGGGAAGTGGAAGTTGAGCGTGTTGGAGGTAGCTGAAGATGGCCTCACCGATCAGTGCGCAGTCATCCCGGCGTCTACCGGCAGCACGGCACCGGTGATCCCGCTGCTGTCTGGCCCGCACAACCACGCAAGGAGGGCGGCGGGCTCGTCGGCGTCGAGCAGGCGGGGCAGCAGGTGGCGGGTGGCGAGCTGCGCCGTCCCCGCCAGCCCGTAGACCGAGGCGCTGGCGTCCAGCATGGCCGTGGCCGTGGACCCCGGAGCGATGGCGTTGGCGGTGATGCCGGACGGTCCGAGCTCGGCGGCCAGGGCCCGCACGAAGCCGATGACGCCGTGCTTGGCCGCGCAGTAGGCGGACAGCAGGGGCAACCCCAGGGTGCCGCCGGTGGAGGCCACGGCCACGAAGCGCCCGTGGCGGGGAACTGGCCGCTCCAACAACACGGGGATGGCCGCTCGGGCCAGGCGCCAGACCCCCGCCAGGTTGACATCAAGCACTGTCGTCCACTCGTCGTCGGTGACCTTCCACGCCTCCGTCCCCCCGGCGATGCACCCGGCGACACCCACCGCCGCATCGAGGCCGCCGAAGCGATCGGCCGCGGTGGCGGCCGCCGCGTCCAGAGCTGCCTGGTCACGAACGTCCGCCTGGATGGCGATGGCCTGCTGGGGGCCGCCACAGGCGTCGACGGTGGCCTGCAGGTCCTCCGTGGTTCCGAGCGCGTACGCCAGGTGGGGATCGTCGTGGCCGACGTCGACAAGCACTACCCGCCACCCGCCGATTGCGAGACGCCGGGCGGTGGCCGCCCCGATGCCCCGGGCAGCGCCGGTGATCAACGCAACCCGGACGTCGTTGGGGTCTGCGGTCACGGCCATCCGGCGACGCTGCCCGCCAGGTCCCCGCCCCACTGCTCCAGCAGCCGGCGCCCCTCGGCGGCGGAGGCTCCAGTCGGGTCACCAAGGACCCCGTTTGCGGACACCGCAGCGACCCCGCCCTCCCGAAGGGAGGCGGAGAACTCCCGCATCGGGGCCGTGGCACCCGGCTGCGCCCGCTCGGTGCGGACCGCAGCCGGCGACAGGGCCAGCAGGACCGAGGTCTCGGCCCACCCGGCGTGAGCGTCGAAGCGGGACTCGCTGGGGATCGGGCGCGGTGACCACAGCCGGGTCCGGCGGCCTTCTCCGGTCAATGTGGCGACCGCCGCGGTCAGTGGTTCGGTGTTGCCACCGTGGCCCGAGACGATGAGGAGACCGCCAAAGGCGTCGGCGGACCGGCCGAGCTCGACGATGAGCTGCTCGAGCGCGTCACGGCCGATTGACAGGGTGCCGGGGAAGCCGGCGTGCTCGCCGCTTGACCCGTAGGCCAGGGCGGGGGCGACCAGGGCATCGCTTCGTTGCTCGGCCAGCCCCCGGGCCAGGGCGTTGGCCACCTCGGTGTCGGTGGCCAGCGGGAGGTGCGGCCCGTGCTGCTCGGTGGAGCCGACGGGGAGGATCAGGAGTGTGGCGGCCGCCCGTTCCGCCACCTCCTGCCAGGTGTGGGCGCCCAGGTCCGTCATGGCCCGGCCGGTGGCGTCCTTCGCAGCGTCAGCGACGGCGGCTGAGCACCTTCACGGGGGTCGAGTGGCCAACGCCGGGTGAGGGGGCGGTGCCGGCGCCCACCCCGGCCAGAGCCTCCGCACCGTGGCCCAGAACGCATTCGGGGTCCGGGCCGTCGAGGGGGATCCCGGTGTAGAACTTGGCGGCCATGCAACCTCCCTGGCAGGCGTCGTAGGAACCGCAGGAGGCACACGCCCCTCCCGACGCCGGCTTGCGGAGCTCCTCGAACAGCGTGGAGCTGCTCCACACCCGGGCGAAGCCGCCCGGGTCGCGGACGCTGCCGGCCAGGAACTCGTCGTGCAGGACGAACGGGCAGGCGTAGACGTCGCCCAGGGGATCGATCAGGCAGACGACCCGGCCGGCACCGCAGAGGTTGAGTCCGGGCAGGGCCTCGCCGAGGGCGGAGAGATGGAAGAACGAGTCGCCGGTCAGCGTGTCGGGATGGTCGAGCAACCAACGGTAGAGGGTGATCTGCTGCTCATCGGTGGGATGCAGCTGGTGCCAGGTGTCGGCACCCCGTCCCGACGGCCGCAGCCGGGTGAGGCGCAGCTGCGCGCCGTAGGCGTCGGCGATGGTCTTGAAGTCGTCGAGCTGGTCGACATTGTCGCGGGTCATGACCACGCTGATCTTGAAGGGCCCGAAGTCGGCAGAGGCCAAGTGGTCCATGGCCCTGCGGGCCGAGGCGAACGACCCCTTGCCGCGCACGGCGTCGTTGGTGGCGGCGTCCGCCCCGTCGATGGAGATCTGCACGTCGAGATGATCTGTCGCCGCCAGGCGTCGAGCACGGTCGGCGTTGAGGGTGGAGCCGTTCGTGGAGAACTTGACGCCCACTCCGTTGCCGACGGCATAATCGACGAGCTCGTAGAAGTCGGAGCGGATCGTCGGCTCCCCGCCCCCGATGTTGACGTAGAAGACCTGCATGACCTTCATCTCGTCTATGACGGCCATCGCCTCCGCGGTGGTGAGTTCGCGGGGGTCCCGCCGTCCCGATGATGAAAGGCAGTGGATGCAGGCCAGGTTGCACCCATACGTCAGCTCCCAGGTGAGACAGATTGGGGCGTCGAGACCTGCCTTGAGGTCATCGGTCAGCATCATCGTCCCCGGTTTCGAGAGGGGTGATGAAGTGGGACCCTGCCAGGTTGGCAAGAGCGTCGAGGAAGGTTCCTCGCCGCCACCGCGGTACCAGGGTGTCGACGGCGTCCGCGGCCGACGCATGTTCCTCCAGGCTCTTGACCACATCGACGAGGAGCGGGGAGCGCAGGAAGGTCAGGCGCCGGCTGTCGTAGTGGTAGGCCAAGGCACCGAACGGCTCGGGCCGGAGTGCCACCCTCGGATCGAGTCGATAGCGCAGCGCCGGTTCCCAGGCCGAGGTCACCGGGGGAGCGGTGATCAATAGACCCCGCACATCCCGTCGATGGAGATCTCCTCGACGAGCATCTCCTCTTCGACGCCGGCATCGTCGGCGTGCTCATCGCCCGTCTGATCGGATGGCGTGGTCGCTGTGGGTTCCATCGCCTCAATATAGGACCGACCGTCCCGGCGGCGCCTCCTCCAAGAGGCTGGCTTGCCGAGCCATCGTGGACCAGAACTGTTGGTGGCGAACTCTTCGAGCTCGATGGGGCCGTGCTGGCGGGTCGCCGAGCCCGTTTCGGCCAGAGCAGAGCGACGGCCGTCGGTCTTGGGATCGGGGTTGACGGGGCACCGAGGGTCGCAGCGACGGGGCCGTGTCGAAGTAGGCTCGGCGCGTTTGAGGAGGTGGTCCCCACGGCCCAGGAGTTTGACGTCGTCATCATCGGGGGAGGGCCCGCTGGCTACGCGGCGGCGCTGCGCGGGGGCCTGGCAGGTCTCAGCATCGCCATCGTCGAGAAGGAGCGGGTCGGCGGCACCTGCCTGCACCGCGGCTGCATCCCGGCGAAGGAGTTCCTGGAGACGGCGAACGTGTATCGAACGGTCGCCGGGGCGGGCGAGTTCGGCATCGCCGTGGACCAGCCGAAGCTCGAGTTCGCGCAGAGCCAGGCCCGCAAGCAGAAGGTCGTCGTCGGCCTGTGGAAGGGTCTCCAAGGGCTGCTCAAGAAGCGGAAGATCACAACCTTCCAAGGGGTCGGGATACTCGCCGCCGATCATGTCGTGCAGGTCGATGACGGCACCGAGCTGCACGGCGCCCACATCATCCTGGCGTCGGGATCGGTGCCCCGGACCATTCCGGGCTTCGAGGTCGACGGCAAGCTGGTCATGACCTCCGACGAGGTCCTCGATCTCGAGGACCTGCCGGCGACGGCAGTGGTCATCGGCGGCGGGGCCATCGGCTGCGAGTTCGCCTCGATGCTGTCCGATCTCGGCACTCAGGTGACGATCCTCGAGGCCCTTCCCAAGATCCTGCCGGGATGTGACTCCGATGTCACCGCCGTGGTGCTGCGCTCGTTCAGCAAGCGCGGCATCGACGTGCGGACCGGCGTCAAGGTCAGCGGCCACACGCCAGCGTCGGACGGGGCGTCGACAACCGTGCAGTTCGGCGAGGGCGAGGAGATCAGCGTTGACACCGTCGTGGTGTCGGTCGGCCGCCGACCGCTGTCGGACAACCTGAGCCTGGACGGCACGGCCGTGGAGGTCGACGACCGGGGCTTCGTCACCGTCGACGACCACATGCGCACCACGGAGCGCGGCGTGTACGCCGCCGGTGACCTGGTGGCCACACCGGCACTGGCCCATGTCGGTTTTGCCGAGGGCGTGCTCATCATCGACCAGATCCTCGACGGGGCGGACACCGTCGTGCCCGTGGACTACACCAAGGTGCCGTGGTGCATCTACTGCCACCCAGAGGTGGCCTTTGCCGGCCTCTCCGAGGAGGCGGCCAAAGACGCCGGCTACGACGTCGTTGCCAAGAAGGACCCCTATGGCGGCAACGGCCGTGCGTTGATCATCGGTGAGCCAGAAGGCTTGGTGAAGGTCATCTGCGAGAAGACACCGGAAGGCAAGGCCGGTCGCATCCTGGGCGTGCACATGGTCGGCCCGTGGGTGACCGAGCAGCTCGGTCAGGGCTACCTGACCGTCAACTGGGAGGCCACGCCTGACGAGGTTGCCCCCTACATCCAACCCCACCCGACCCTGTCGGAGACCTTCGGCGAGACCGTGCTCGCCCTGACCGGAAGAGGCCTGCACGTTGGCTGACATCACCATGCCCCAGCTCGGCGAGACCGTGACCGAGGGGACGATCACCCGATGGATGAAGCAGGTCGGTGACGAGGTCGCCGAGGACGAGGTCCTCTTCGAGGTATCGACGGACAAGGTGGACTCCGAGGTGCCGTCGCCCGCCGCCGGCGTCGTCTCCGAGATCCTGGTCCCCGAGGGCGAGACCGTCGACGTGGGCACCAAGCTCGCCGTCATCTCCGACGGCGGCCCCGGCAAGAGCAAGTCCTCCGATGCCAGCTCGGCCGGTGACGGCGCCGCGCCCGATGACAACGGCACAGCAGAGGATGCCGCCGACGACACGTCACCACCAGACGACGCCACCGAGGGCGAAGCAGGGGGCGACGAACAGCCCGGCGACGTTGACGCCGGCCCCCAGGCGCCGGCGGCCGAGGAGGAGGCCGCCAAGGCGCCGGCCGCTGAGCGTCGCGGCGGCGGTTCGACCCGGCCGATGGAGAACCGCCCACCCTCCCGTCCGTCCGCCAATGGCGGCAAGGTGCTGTCGCCAGTGGTTCGGCGCCTGATCACCGAGCACGAGCTCGATCCTGGCTCCATCAAGGGCAGCGGCTCCGGCGGCCGCATCACCCGCTCCGACGTGCTCGAGGTCATCGACCGCCGCAGCGCCGGCAACGGTGGTGGCCAGCCCAACCCGGCCGAGGGGCGGGTGCCGGCGCCGAAGGAGCCTGCCGCCAGTCCGACGCCCGACGTGGCCGTCGGTGAACACGACACGGTCGTGCCGTTCACCAACATCCGTCGACGGACAGCCGAGCACATGATCCGCTCCAAGCACACCTCGGCGCACACCATGGTCGCCATCGAGGTCGACTTCCACGCTGTGGACACCGTCCGCCTGGCCGAAAAGGCGCGTTTCAAGGCGGCCGAGGGGTTCAGCCTCACCTACCTGCCCTTCATCGCCCGCGCCGCAGTGGACGCCATGGAGGCGTTCCCCAACGTGAACTCCTCCGTGGGCGACAACGCCTTGGTCGTCCACCACGATCGGAACCTGGGCATCGCCGTCGACCTCGACTTCGAAGGCCTGCTGGTGCCCGTCATCCACCAGGCGGACGGCAAGCGCCTGCGCCAGCTGGCCCGGGACGTCTCGGCTTTGGCCGCCAAGGCTCGAGGCCGGAAGCTCACCATGGAGGACATCTCCGGGGGGACATTCACCATCACCAACGCCGGACCGTTCGGGACGCTGCTCACCGTGCCGGTCATCTACCAACCTCAGGTGGCCATCCTGTCGACCGACGGGGTGAAGAAGCGGCCCGTGGTCATCGGGTTGCCTGACGGCACCGACGGCATTGCCATCCACCCGGTCGGCAACCTGGTCCTCTCCTGGGACCACCGGGCGTTCGACGGCGCCTACGCCGCCGCCTTCCTGGCTGCGATCAAGGACAACCTTGAAGGCCGGGACTGGGCAGCGGAGTTGGGCCACTCGGCGTTGTGACCGGTCTGTTGCGCTCCCGGTGGCTGGGCAGGGTCCGCTACAGCGATTCCCACGCCCTGCAGCGGGCGTTGTGGGAGGCCGGGGCCGGCTCCGGCGACTGGTTGCTGCTCCTCGAGCATCCCCACACCTACACCCTCGGGGTCCGGGCCAACCCCGACCACGTCCTGGTCGATCCGGCGTCGGTGGGAGCCGAGCTGGTGTCTACCGATCGGGGCGGCGACGTCACCTACCACGGTCCCGGCCAGCTCGTCGGCTACCCGGTCCGAGATGTGCCCATGGGGCCTGACGCCACCCCCCGCTACGTCAACGCCTTGGAGCAGATGATCGTCGACGCCGTCGGCGACCTGGGTCTGCCCGGTGCTTCGCGCCTCGGTGGCTACCCCGGGGTGTGGGTCGGCGCCGACGGCCCGGACCCCCGCAAGATCTGCGCTATCGGCGTGCGGGTGTCCAGGGGCCGGTCGATGCATGGCTTCGCCCTCAACGTCCAACCCGACCTGGCCTACTTCGACCACATCGTGCCCTGCGGCATCACCGACAAGGCGGTCACGTCCCTGGCCGCCGAAGGCGTGGACGTCACCATGCGCCAGGTGGTTGATGCCATCGCGGCCCGCGCTGGATCCGGGTGGGGCTACGACCGCACCGAACGCCTCGACGTGGCCTGGCGGGTGACGTCGAGCGACCAGGCCCCCTTCACCCGGGGCCAGGGTCCTGGTGCACCCGTGCACAGCACGGCTTCCTCCCCGGCCGCTCAGCCGGTCCGCCTGCTCGGCCGCCTGGCCCAGGCCGGCGTCGACCCTGACGCCGGCGTGGCCCTCGACGACCGCAAGCCGGAGTGGATGCGCGTCAAGGCCCGCATGGGCGACGAGTTCCGCGCCCTGAAGAGGACCATGCGGTCCCTCGAGCTGGTCACCGTCTGCGAAGAAGCGGGCTGCCCGAACATCTTCGAGTGTTGGGCCGATGGCACGGCGACTTTCATGATCAACGGCGACCGCTGCACCCGTGCTTGTGGTTTCTGTCTGGTGGACACGCGCAAGCCCCGGCCGCCCGACCCGGCGGAGCCGGCGCGCGTGGCCCAGGCTGTCGTCCACCTGGGTCTGGCACACGCCGTGGTCACGACCGTGGCCCGTGACGACCTCGACGACGACGGTTCGGGAGCGTTCCGGGCGACCATCGAAGCCATCCACGCCGCAGCCCCGGGCACCGCCGTCGAAGTGCTGATCTCGGACTGTCGGGGGAACCCTGCCTCTCTCCGAGCCATCTTCGATGCCCGCCCGGAGGTGCTCAACCACAACGTGGAGACGGTCCCTCGCCTGCAGCGGGCAGTCCGCCCCAACGCCTCCTACGCACGCAGCCTGGCCGTCCTGGCCCGGGCCCGGGCGGCGGGGCTGACCACCAAGTCCGGGCTCATCGTCGGCATGGGGGAGACCGCTGACGAGGTCCTCGGCGTGCTCGCCGACCTCCACGGTGTCGGGGTCGGGATCGTCACCATCGGTCAGTACCTGCGGCCCACGTCCCATCACCTGCCGGTGGCCCGTTGGTGGGCCCCCGAGGAGTTCGACCGGTGGAAGGCGGCCGGCGAGGCCATGGGCATCCCCCACGTGGAGTCGTCGCCGCTGACCCGGTCGAGCTACCACGCCCGTGAGGCGGCCACGGCGGCGTCAGCTCCGGCCGCAGAGCCGGCCGCCACCGCAGGCTCGTTCGGGTGACCACGCCCGTCCCGCTTGGGGTCGCCGGCACCGCCCGCATCGAGCGCCTGGCGCGGGTCCGCTCGGCCATGGACGCAGCGGGTGTCGACGCCCTCCTCCTGTCGCTGGGCGCCGATCTCCCATGGCTGAGCGGGTATGAGGCCATGCCTCTCGAGCGGCTGACCATGCTGGTCGTTCCCATTGACGCGCCGGCCACCCTGGTCGTGCCCGGCCTGGAGGCACCGAGGGTGGAGCCCGACGCCGCCGGCTTCGTCGTTCGGCCCTGGGCAGAGAACGAAGATCCCGTGAACATCGTCACCTCCCTGATCGGGTCCCGGGCGCGTCTGGCCGTCTCCGACCGGACGTGGGCCACCTTCGTGTTGGCCCTCCAAGATGCCCTGCCGGCGGCTCTGTGGTCGCGGGCCTCGGCGGTCACCGGGCCGCTGCGGGCGGTCAAGGACGCTGCGGAGATCGAAGCCCTGGCCTCGGCCTCGGCCGGTGCCGACCGGGTGGCCGCTGATCTTCTCGGTGGAGCCATACCCCTCATCGGCCGCACCGAGGTGGAGGTGTCAGCCGACATCGGCCGGCGCCTGATCGCCGAGGGCCATCAGCGGGTCAACTTCGCCATCGTCGGGAGCGGGCCGAACTCCGCCAGCCCTCACCACGAGCCGGCCGGCCGCCGGATCGGTGCCGGCGAGGCCGTCGTGTGCGACTTCGGCGGGACCATGCAGGGCTACTGCTCGGACATCACCCGCACGGTGTTCACCGCCACGCCGCCCGCCGAGTTCGTCGAGCTCTACGAGGTGCTCCAAGGCGCCCAGGCCGCCTCAGTGGGCTCCGCCCTCATCGGCACACCCTGTGAGGCCGTCGACGCCGCCGCCCGGCGTCGGATCACCGCCGCCGGCTTCGGTGAGGCGTTCATCCACCGCACGGGGCACGGCATCGGTCTGGAGGAGCACGAGGATCCCTACATCGTGGCCGGCAACAACCTGTCCCTGGTGGCCGGCCATGCCTTCTCCGTGGAACCCGGCATCTACCTCGCCGGCCGGTTCGGCGCTCGCATCGAAGACATCGTTGTCGCCACGGCCGAGGGGCCGCGAGCGCTCAACCGGGTGGATCACTCCCTGACCGTCGTGGACGCCTGAGGTCCGAAGCACCCCGGCAGGCGCCCTGACCTCGACTCGGTGACGTTGAGCGACGCGGTGACGCTGAGCGAAGCTATGTGTCGATCAATGACACTCCGTCGATCAACGACGCTCCGTCGAGCGGCACGGCCGGGGGCGTCAGCCGGGGGTCGGACGCGCCGGGCGCTTGCGCAACCCTGCCGCGCGGAGGCGGCGGACAAGCTCGCGGCTGTCGACGGCGCAGGCCCCCAGCCCAATGGCATCGAGGCGGATGTCGGTCGGTACGTCGTAGTGGTCGCCCTGAAAGACGTGGCGGGGGATGCCCAGGCAGGCCGCGAAGCGGTGGAGCTCGTCGTAGGACTCATCGCTCACCAGGTGCGCCCAGTACCGGTCGCGCCACGGCCACCGGGCCTGATCAACCAGGATCACGACTTGCCCGAGGTAGCGAGAGTCCTAGCGGACGACGAAGTACTTGGCCTGGGGGTGGTGGGCGATGATCGCCGCCGTGGTCTGCTCGGGGTGGAACTGCCACGATGACTCCTCGTTGACCTCCACAGAGATGCGCTCGGCACCGAGTAGTTCGGCGCACTTGGCGTTGTCCTCCAGGTTGGGGCACGCCTCGTAGCCCCACGAGTAGCGGCCACCCCGGTACTTCTGGCGGAACAACCCTCCCAGGCTGTCGCCGTCCTCATCGACGAAACCCCACTCGATGCGGATCCGCTTGTGCCACAGCTCGGCCAGGGCCTCGGTCATCTCCACACCCAGGCCGTGGAGGTGCAGGTAGTCCTGGTAGCGGTCGGCGGCGAAGAGGCGGGCCGTCTCCTCGGACACCGCCCGGCCCATGGTGACCAGGTGCATGGCGGTGAAGTCGGCCTCCCCGGAGTCCACGGAGCGGTAGAAGTCGGCGATGGACAGGAACGGATCGGCGCCCTGGCGGGGGAACGTGAACCGGAGCCACTCCCCGCTGCGAGCTTCGTCCTTCCACACGATGAGGTCATTGCCATCACTGTTGACAGCGAAGTAGCCGTAGGCGACGGCCGGCTGGAGCACGTTCGACTTGCGGGCTTCTGCGAGCTGCTCGCGGAGGATGGCGCGGATGCGGGTCTTGAACTCCGGGTCCTTCTCGCTGCTGGCCTTGTCCGGCCGGTAGCCCCACTGGTTGCGGAACAGGGCCGTCTCGTTGATGAACGCGGCGATCTCATCGAGGGGGATGCCGCGCTCGATGCGGGTGCCGACGAACGGGGGGGTGAAGAGCGTGTTGTCGGCGACGACCGAAGGGGCACGCGAGGGCAGACCCGCGGCCTCTGGCCCCATGGCGGAGGGGGACGCGGAGGCGGCGGCCACGGCGGCACGGGGCCGGGCGCCTTCCCGACCCTCCAGGACGCGACCGAAATCAGGGTCGTCGACGCCGTCGCGGTGCAACTCCATCAAGCGATCCATGGTGTGGAGGCCCTCGAAGGCGTCCTTGCCGTAGAACAGCCGGCCCTCGTACTGCGACCGCAGGTCGCGCTCGACGTAGGTCCGGGTCAGCGCCGCTCCCCCGAGGATGACGGGAAAGTGCGAGAGCGACCGTTCGTTCATCTCCAGAAGGTTCTCGCGCATGATCAGCGTGCTCTTCACCAGCAGGCCGGACATGCCGATGACATCCGCCCTGACCTCAGCGGCCTTGGCCAAGATGTCGGAGATCGCCACCTTGATGCCGAGGTTGTGCACCTCGTAGCCGTTGTTGGTGAAGATGATGTCGACCAGGTTCTTGCCGATGTCGTGGACGTCACCCTTGACGGTGGCCAGCACGATGCGACCCTTGCCGCCGTCGTCGTTCTTCTCCATGTGCGGCTCGAGGTGGGCCACCGCTGCCTTCATGGTCTCCGCCGACTGCAGCACGAACGGAAGCTGCATCTGGCCGGAGCCGAACAGCTCCCCGACGGTCTTCATGCCGGCCAGAAGGGGGCCGTTGACGATGTTGAGGGCGGCCCACCCGTCACCCAGGGCAGTGTCCAGGTCGGTCGCCAACCCGTCGCGCTCCCCGTCGACGATGCGCTGCTCGAGGAGATGATCGATCGTCCAATCGCTGCGATCCTCAACCACGGCGGCCGCCGAGGAGACCCCGTCGAACATGGTCAGCAGCTCGGAGAGCGGGTCGTAGCGACGGGAGGCGTCGCGCCGGTCGTAGATGACGTCGAGGCAGACCTCGACGGCTCTCGGGTCGATCCGGTTGAGGGGCAGGATGCGCGCCGCGTGGACGATCGCTGCGTCCAGGCCGGCTTCCTGGCACTCGTGGAGGTAGACGGAGTTGAGCACGTGACGTGCCGCGGGGGCCAGGCCGAAGCTGATGTTGGACAGGCCCAGGATGGTCGATGCCCCGGGGATCCCGGCCTTGATGGCCTTGATGCCCTCCAGGGTCTCGATGCCGTCCCGGCGCGACTCCTCCATGCCCGTCCCCAACGTCAGGGCCAACGGGTCGAAGAGCAGGTCCTCGGGCGCCAGCCCGTAGCGGTTGATGGCCAGATCGGCGATGGCCCTGGCCGCCTCCAGCTTTCGCTCCGCGGTGCGCGCCTGGCCCTGCTCGTCGATGCACGTGCACACCACGGCGGCCCCGTGTTCGCGGGCCAGGGAGAAGAAGCGGTCCAGGCGGGTTCCCGGTGCGTCGCCATCCTCCAGGTTGACCGAGTTGAGGATGGCCCGTCCGGAGATGTGTTCCAGCCCCGCAGTGATGACCTCGGGCTCGGTGGAGTCGAGCATGATCGGCAGCGTGGCCTGGGTGGCGAAGCGGCTGGCCAGCTCGTTCATGTCGGCCACACCGTCCTCACCGGTGTAGTCGACGCACACATCGAGCACATGGGCACCGCCCTTGACGGCGTCGCGGGCCATGGCCACGCAGGAGTCCCAGTCGTCGGCCAGCATGGCTTCGCGGAACTTCTTCGAACCATTGGCATTCGTGCGCTCACCGACGACGAGGATCGACGGGGTCTGGTCGAAGGGGACGTGGCTGTAGATGGATGCCACCCCGGGTTCCCATTCTGCGCTGCGCCGAGCCGGCTCCAGGTCCCGGCAGGTGTCCACCACGGCCTTCAGGTGCTCGGGTGTGGTCCCGCAGCAGCCGCCGACGATGGAGATGCCATACTCGGTGATGAAGCGGGCATGGTGGGCTGCCAGGCTGGCCGGGTCGAGGTCGTAGTGCATCTTGCCGTCGACGACCGACGGCAGCCCGGCGTTGGGTACGACCGAGATGGGCATCCGGGCGTGAGCCGACAGGTAGCGCAGGTGCTCGCTCATCTCCTCGGGACCGGTGGCGCAGTTGAGGCCGATGACGTCGGGGCGGACCGCTTCGAGCGATGTCAGAGCAGCGCCGATCTCGGTGCCCACCAGCATGCGGCCGGTCGTCTCGATGGTCACCTGGACCTGGAGGGGGATCAGGCGACCGACCTCGGCCATGGCCCGCCGGCAGCCGATCATGGCAGCCTTGGCCTGGAGGAGGTCCTGGATGGTCTCCAGGATGAAGAGGTCGACGCCTCCTTCCAGCAGGCCGATCGCTGCCTCCTGGTAGCCGTCACGTTCCTCGGCGAAGGTGATCTGACCGAGCGAGGCGATCTTGGTCCCCGGTCCCAAGGAGCCGGCGACGAAGCGATTGTCGTAGCCGGACGCGACCTCGCGGGCCAGGCGAGCCGCGGACCGGGCCAGCTCCCGGGTCCGCTCGGCCATCTGGTACTCGGCCAGGACCCAGGGCAGGGAACCGAAGCTGTTGGTCTCGACCACGTCGCAGCCCACGTCGAAGAACGACCGGTGGATGTCGGCAACGACGTCCGGCCGGGTCTCGACCAGGATCTCGTTGCAGCCCTCGAGGGCGTGGCCCCCGAAGTCATCGGCACCGAGGTGGCGGAGTTGGACGTTGGTGCCGACGGCGCCGTCGATGATGACGACCCTCTCGGCAACGGCGTCGAGATACGCGCTTTGCACCCGGACAGGTTACCGGGACCAGCGGGAGGACCAATTCTCCCCCCGATGGCGTCGTGGGCGGCATGGCGTGCTAGGAGACCAGGGTGGGGCAGAATGAAGGAAAAGCCCCTCGCTTTTGCGCCCATGATGACCCTGACACCTCACGTCGACCAGAAGCCCGGCCGATGACCAGCACCGAGGAGTTCATGGTCTGGCCCGAGGGATCGAGGCCGCCCCACCTGGTGCGTCACGTGGTGGCTAAGACCTGGCACCGGGTCTTTGAGGATCGCATCCTGGGCCTGGCAGCCGAGGCGGGCTTCTGGGCGCTGCTGTCGCTGCCGTCGCTGTTCCTGGCTCTCTTCGGCCTGCTCGGGTACTTCAACGGCATACTGGGTCACGCCAACGTGGTCAAGATCCATGACGATGTGCTCCGGGTGGCAGGCGATGTCCTCACCAAGGGCACCGTCGACAGCACCGTGGCGCCCCTCGTCGACCAGATCCTCGCCCGGGGGCACCTCGAGGTCGTGTCCATCGGCTTTCTCATCTCTCTGTGGTCGGGGTCGACGGTGATGAGCGACTACGTCAACGTGATCACCGTGGCCTATGACATGCGGGGGCTGCGCAGCGCGC
>JALYZO010000157.1 GCA_030945745.1 Actinomycetota bacterium | reverse complement strand
CTCAGCCTTTCGTCTCGGACCGCCCGGGGTCGGAACCCTGGTCGAGTTGATTGCGTTGTCGCCATGTCTGGTGTTCCTCCGTCAGCGGTGCGAGTGGTGAGGCGGGCAGGAAGGTCGAATGGTCACGGGCAGGACGTCCTGTTGTTGCCGAGCAGGAAGTTGGTCTCCGCCTGGATGCACTTCGCCTGGGCGTTGGCGACGTTGGCGTTGCCGAGGATGTTGGTCGCAACCCCGTTGATGGCGACAGCATCGCCCAGGATCTGGTTGGCCACCCCGATGGTGACGTCGAGGTTGGAGTTGATCAGGTTGACGCCCCGCCGGATGGAGGTGGCCACCGAGAGGATCTGGGCCGCTCTGCCGTTGATCCCCTGGGCGGTCCCGTTGATCTGCCCGGCGCTGCCACTGATCGACACCGCCTCACCGTTGATCGAGTTGGCGCTGCCGTTGATCGCGGTGGCGCTGCCGTTGATCGAGTTGGCGCTGTCGTTGATCGAGTTGGCGCTGGTGTCGATCGACCCGGCGCTGGCGTTGATCGACTTGGCGCTGCCGTTGATGGTGTTGGCGCTGCCGTTGATGGTCCCGGCCGTACCGTTGACCGCCTGGGCCAAGTTGACCACCTGGGTCAGCTGGCCCTGCAGTGGCTTGGCGGACTGGAGGATGGAGCTGGCCAGCCTGTTGGTCTGGTCGAGCTGCATGACCGATTCGGTGTCGGTGTTGATGCCCTTACCGGTCTTGGCGATGCTCGACGCCTCGGCATTGATCATCGACGCGTTGTGCTGGGTCCGGTAGAGCAGCAGGACGGCCGCAATCACCACGACAACCACCACGATGAGCGAGAACGTCGCCGGGATACCGGCGCCACTCCGACGCTTCATGTCTGCCATGAGAATCCTCACTTCCTCGATGCGTAGTCTGGCCCGTACCGGCCGAGGATCCGGCACGGGCACATCTCATCACAAAAAAATTACCATGTTGGGGATGCGCCCTGCCCAGTTGACTTCCTGGGATCTGGGAGCCTCACCCGTCCGGGCCAAGCTTCAGACCTGGCGGACCTTGGTCTTCACGTAGTTGGCGATGGTGTTGGTCGTCGTCTCCACGTGATGCTTCTTCCTCACGTGCTCGGCGACCTTGCCCATGAGCTGGTCTTCAGTATCTGCTTTTCCCTGCCAACTGCAGGCATGGTCGGCGTCTCGTCACCTGAACTGGTAGGCCATGGTCTTTCACTCCTTGTCGTTGTTCGAGTGTTGCATCAGCGAGCCGGTCGGACCCGACCGCGCGGGCGGCCGGTGGTGACCGGACGGCGAGGGGCTATGCGCCGCGCCGGCCTCCCGGAGGGAAGCAGATCCCGGAGAGCCATCTGGATGGTGGCGACGTCAGCGGCGATGCCGGAGACCACCTCTTCGACGGGCTCGGTCTGCATGGCGATGGACCGTACGCCGATGATCACCGTCCCCAGGGTGAAGGTGACCTTGGTGAGCACATATGCCACCGCAATGAGGTACCCGGCCAACACGAGCACGACGGCGGCGATGATGACGAAAGCGATGTAGGTGGCGATTCCGAGGCCAAGCAATCCCACTACCACGGTGAGTCCCCTCTACTCTCGGAAATTCTGCTCTTGGAAATTCTGCACTCCGAAGTTCTGCTCTGGGCCGCATCAGGACGCTCATACCTCACAGCAGTCGCTCCAGAGCCGCCCCGTAGCGGCCGACGCCCTCGACGGCGACAGCCGTCAGCCTCTTTGTCTCGACCAGCTTGGGCACCGCATCGATGGTGCCGGTGAGCAGGACGCCATGTTCCAGGACATCGTCGACGTAGGCGTTGATGTCCTTGACCGACTTGAGGAGCCGGGCCAGCAGCAGCACGACGACGGGGACGACGAGAAGAAGGGTGAGTGCCTCTCCGATGTACCAACCGATCACTGCATCCCCCCGGATTCGTATCCTGTCGGCACTATAGGACACTCGCGCCTAGCGCGCCACCCATCGAGCCTCCACTCTTCGCTGCTCTTCATGGGGAGCTCGGGACGACATCGAGGCGCCGCAACATGTCGATGGTGATGCGCTCGACCATCCCGGTGACAGAGGCCACCTCGAGTTGGGCCGTCTCGTCCACTCTCTGAGCCAGTCCGCGGGTCTCCCCCTTGGGCAGGAGCGTCACCTTTATCCGCTTCCCCAGGAGCAGGCAGCGCCGGTCGTAGGCGGCCAGCGCCTGGGCGCATCCCTCCGCCCCCTGGTTCAACCATTCGGCCCCACGATCCAGCGACGCCAGGACCGCGCCGAGCAGATCGTCGCTGCTGGCGGGTCCGATCCCGAGCCGGTTGAGGTCGAAGCGCATGGTGAGCACCGCACTGCGCACGTTGCCCGGCCCGAGCTGGACCTCCGCCTTCACCGCCCCCACCGTCTCCCCCTCGGCGGCATCGACCACGCCGTCGGGCCACCACGTCCCGAGATGCCGCCCGCTCACGGCCTCTGCCCCCTCGGTGGCCGCCAGGCCGCCGATCATCCACACGGCGTCGGCCAGGTGGACCGGCAGTGTCGGGCGCAGGACCACTGCGCAGGCCAGGGTGGCGTCCGGCGGACCTGACCAGGGAATGCCGAGGCGACCGAGCGGGTAGATCTCTCGTCCCGCCACCACGGCCGCCCCTGCGGGAGCCTGCTCCTGGCGGGCCCAGGCCAGGGCCATGGCCCCTGCCGAGACGGCCACCTGGAACCGACGGACCGGCCGGCCCTCGACCTCGGTGGCCTCGAAGACAGGCCCGGGCGACGAGGGACTCATGGACCGGGCCGCGGACTCAGGCGCTCCACACGCCACATCCCATCCTCGGTGGTCATCTCCACGGTTCCGACCGGCACGTAGCCTCCCAGCGCCGGGGGCATGGGCGAGGTCAACAGGATCCAGGCGCGGCCACCATCATGGCCGACGGGATCGTCCTGGTAGCCAATGGCGTCGAGGTCGGTGCCTGCAAGATCGGCGCGCAGCCCGTTGACCAGGTCGGCGAGGAAGCTGTCCAGCTCACCTGTGGTGGCCGTGCCGTCGCCCAGCCGTGCCGCCAGACCCTCGGCCATGCCTCTGGCCGCCGCCACACGCAGGACGGTCCGACGGCCATCACGGGCCAGAAGGTCCCACACACGGCGGTGCTCGCCCCAGGCGATGGCGGTCACGAACGCTCGCGCGGTATCGAGCGGTTCGCCGCTCACCGGCCCCGCTGTGCCGCGCTCATGGCCGGACGAAACCCAGCGAGTAGAGGAAGTCCCGTACGAAGACCCGCTGCGGCCCGTTCAGCACCCAACCCACGGCGTCGTCGAGAGCCCGGTCGGCGTTCTCCTTGTCGGCTTCGCCAAGTTGGCGGTGCGCCTCGATGTGGGCTCGGAGCACCGCCTCGAGCGCCTCGTTGGGCACCAGGACGAGCACCTCGAGCTCGGTTTCAATGACCCGACGGGCTCGCTCTCGCCCGAGGCGGACCACCGCCTGTGCCCATTCAGCCAGGGCTGCGACCCGTCGTTCGCCCGGAAGGGCGAGAAGGCCGAAGAGCCGCTCACGCAGCAGCGCTGTCCGCTCCTCGTCCTCGCAGGAGACCACCATGGTGGCGAAGTGATCGGCCCGGGTGGCCCCTGGGGCCTCGGCCGCCAGGCGCGCCTCCACGCTGGCCAGGTGGGCATACGCCTGGCGCCAGGCTTCGGCGTGCAGCCGGGGATCGAGGACGGCGAGGGCGTCGTCGAAGCAGGCCAGCGCACGGCGCAGATCCTGCGCCGTGCCGAGCCCGACGTTGGCCAGGCCCTGGTTGTGCTTGGTCAGCGCGTGCTGGTAGGGGAAATCGGACCGGGTGAACACGGTGAGCGACTCGGCGAACGCGCCCTGGGCCTCCCGAAGGTGCTCGTCTCGTTGCTCGGGCCGGATCTGAGCCAGCGTGGTGGCGGCGATCCCGAGGCTGGAGAGCACAAGACCATGATGGTACGGGGCCTCTTGGGTGTCCAGCCCCTCAAGGGCAGCGCGGTAGTCGGCCACCGCCAACTCCAGACCGTCCACCGTCCCGGTCGCGGCGTGGGCAAGGCCCCGGTTGTGCAGGGTGGCCAACCGGCCCCGCCGACCTTCGGGGGAGTCGGCGCTGAACAATCGCAGGGCCTCGTCGAAGGCATCCCGGGCAGGGCCGAGCTGCCCGGCCTCGGTGCGGATCAGCCCCAAGTTGTTCAGGGCCGCAGCCCGCTCCTCGTCGCGGCCCCGACCCTCGAAGAGCGAGGCGGCCCGCTCGAATGCGCTCAGGGCGCTGCTGCGATCACCGAGAAGACGGTGGGCGGCACCGGCCGCGTTGAGGACCCGGGCGTGGGCCACCGGCTCTGAACGGGGGTCGAAGATGCTCGATGCCACCCCGTAGCAGGCCAGCGCCCGGCTGAGGTTCTCGCCCCCGCTGGCAGGCGTCTCAGCGTACGCCATGCCCAGCCGGTAGGCGGCGGCGGCGTGCTCACCCGGTCGGGAGCGCCGGGGAGTGGCGGCCAGCTCGGCCTCGAGGGCAGCAACGGCCTGCGCCGGCTCGAATCCCCGCTCCGAGCTCGGCGATGCCTCCGGCTCGGTTGCCTCGGTGCTCACGACACCCGAGGAGCGACGAGCGACGCGACCTGCTGGAGGATCTCATCCACGGCCGCCTCCACGGCGGCGGCCACCGGCTGCGACAGCCCGTCGTGGGGCGAGGTGGCGTCGAGGGGTTGGCAGGCCACCATGATCACCCGGGGGGGCAACGTACCGAGCGCCCGTGCCAGGACGAACACCCGCTCGGGGGTGGCCACGTGCATGTCGGCCAGCTGGTCACGGCGCTCCAGCGGGGAGAGGACCCCAACATCGACGATGTCGGGATCGATGATCATGATCGTGCCCGGCGCCCGGCCTCGGTCGACGGCGTCGGCCACCACCAACACGTCGAAGCCGTCGGCCAGCTCGTGGATCAAGGCGATGCCCCCGATCCCCGTCTCCACCAGCCGGACGCCCGGGGGCAGCTCGATGCCTGCGAGGCGGCGGGCGACCTCGACTCCGAAGCCGTCGTCGCCGAGCAGGACGTTGCCGACCCCGGCTATCAGGATCCTGGTCTGGGTGCCAACCCCGCTCAGCACTCCGCCGCCCGCAGGGCGTAGCCCTTGACGACCCACCACGTCAGGTACTCGCCGAGCTCGATCCAGGCCTGCCCGTCGACCTCATCGCGCAGGTGATCGAGGCGTCGCTCGACTGCTCCGGCGATGAGCAGGTCGAGGGCGGCGACGGTGCGTTCCTTGTCGTCGTCGTGAGAGCCTTCGGACAGGCCTGTCCGAAGGTCAGAGGCGATGTGGGAGGCCAGCTCGTCGAGCCGTTCTAGGGGGTCGGGCGCAGGTAGCGGGGGGGCGACGACTCCGCCGGGGACGGGTGCCGTCGTGGTGGTCTCCTGCTCCTCCACCCGGCGCAGACAGTAGCCATCGACCAGGGCAGAGCCGGCCCAGATGCCGACCTCGGGCAACGACTGGTAGCTCTGCTCCTGGTGCACGGACCGGTTGACGAATCGGGTCGCCATAGGGGTCAGTGGGTGAGCCTGGGCGAGGGCCCGAGCCCGGAACACCAGGTCGTGGGCCTCGAGGGTCATCGTCCCGGGCGGCGCGTCAGCTGGACCGGCACCGATGCGGACTGGGGAGCGGCGACCTCGGGGGCGGGCAGACCGCAGGTGAGCCCGGCCTTGGCCGGATCAACTTCGGCAACAGCGTCCACCACCTCCAGGCGACGGAAGTGCGGCCAGTGCTCTCGTAGCGCCGCCTCCACCCCGTAGGTCAGCGTGGCCGACGAGCTCGGGCAGCCGTCACAGGTCCCCGAGAGGCGGATCCGCACCACCCCATCGGTGACGTCGTCAACCTCGAGAACGCCGCCGTGCGACTCGACCATGGGTCGAACGTCCGCAAGGGCTGCGTCCACGTCGTCGGTGGCCTTTTCGTTGGACGCCACTCCCTCGCCCAGGCCGTAGGCGTTGAGGAGAGCTCCGGCGTACTCGTCGGCCGCCACCGCCTCGAGGAACACCTCTCCGCGCCATGCCCGGATCATGTCTGCCAACCGGCCCAGGCCGTCACGGTGAAAGGCATCGACCCAGTCGAGCAACTCGGAGACCTTCTCCGCCACCGCCGGGTCGGGCCACTCGGTCAGCTCGTCGGCCAACGTGGCGATGCGCCCGAGGACGTCGACGAAGGTCAGCTCCTGGTCACTCATGTCTGGGGCACCGAGTAGGCGTCGTGACCCGGATCGCCGGTGATGGGCGGCATCCCCTCGGGAGGAGCCGTCGCCGCTGCAAGCTCACCGCGCACCTCCTGGAGGACCATGGCAAGCACGGGCTCGACCGCCGCTTCCACCGGGTCGGAGAACCCGAGGCCGAACGATCGGTCGGCCGGCTCCACCTCGATCACCGTCGTGTCAGGAGGGAAGCCTTCCCAGTGGCGCACCACGGCCAAGGTGTGGTCCAAGTCGATGATCCCTCCGACCGCTTCGGTCAGCCGCTCGTGGACCTCGCCGGCAGGCGGGGGGGTGAGATCAAGCCTGTAGCGCCGTATGGTCCCGGCAGGGTCGACCTCGCGGGGCATGGCCCCCACCAGCACCACCTTCACCGGTTGCAGCTCCTGGAGCCGGTGCAGCACCCGGTGGGCGGCGTAGGAGAGATCTTCGAGCACCACATCGCTCGGCCAGTCCCGTCCCTCCACGCGCCGGATGAACTGCGTGCCAAAGTCGAGGTCGCGCAGCCAGGGCAACCCGATGCCACCCACCAGGGTCAGGGGGCCGGGGGCCGCCTGAGTCACTCGAGGGTGCAGCCACAGGAGTTGACCTCACGTACGATCGTCCCCTTGCCGGTGTCCATGTGGGTCGTGCACGGCATGCACGGGTCGAAGCTTCGGATGGCTCGCAGCACGTCGATGCCCTTGACCTCGTCGTCGGAGACGCTCTCGAGGATCGGGGTGCCGATGATCGCCTCCTCGTAGGGTCCGAGCCCGCCGAAGGGGTCGGCCGGCGACGCGTTGATCGTTGACGGGGTGGTGATCTGGTAGTTGACGATCGCCCCCTTGTCGATGTGCATGTGGTGGATGAGCCAACCCCGGCCGGCCTCCCAGAAGCCGACCGAGACCCGCTCGTCCTTGGGCACCTTGAA
>JALYZO010000140.1 GCA_030945745.1 Actinomycetota bacterium | reverse complement strand
GAGCTCACCACCGCAGCGCCGGCACCGATGCCGACCACCAGGGCCAGGGCGGCGCCCGCCACCACCTTGGCGCCCGCTCTGCGAACGATCGCTGTGACCGCCTCGACCATCGTCGCCTACCGTGCCGCCGGGCGGGCAACGGCAAGGCCGACGGACGGCGAGGTGACCCCCCCGGCGAAGGCGGCAGGGAGGAAGAACGCATAGAGAAAGGCGCCGAAGAGGATCTGGATCCCGAGGACGCAGAGGGTCAGGGCCACCAGGGCCAGCCGGAGCGCCCCAAGGTGGGCGAAGCCGTTGAGCGCCCAGCGGACGAAGATCCCGATGCCCACCGCGGCCCCCGCCCCGAACGCCAGGCCGCTGGCGGCCAGGGCCTTCTCGATGCTGAGCCGGGTCCGCAGCCAGACGCCGAGGCGGTCGCCTCGACCGACGAGTGGGGAGCAAGCTCGCGCCAGGAGGCCGAACTCGGCGATCTCGAATCCCACGATGACCAGTGCCGAGCCGAAGAACATGGGGTGCAGCACCAGCTCGACAGGCCCCACCGAGACAGGGCCGAAAGCCAAGGGGACGACCAGGGCAGCACCGGCAAGGAACAGCACGATCCCCGGGCCGAGGAACAGCCAGGTGGGGCTGGCCAGAAGCAGGAGCTTCACATGGCGCCAGGCGTCGGGTACAGGATGGAGCTTGGAGTCTCCGGCCCGCACCCGGTACGCGATGGGTCGCTCTCCGATGCGCAGCCGGGACCGGGTCGCATTCACGATCATCTCCGAGGCGTACTCCATGCCGGGTGCGGCCAGGTTGAGGGTGCCATAGGCAGCGCGGTCGATGGCTCGCATGCCTGAGTGGGCGTCGGTGACCATCGCCCCGCACATCCGGTTCAGCATGCCGGTGAGCAACGGCGTGCCCACACGGCGGTGGGTCCAGGGCATGGCGCCGGTGGCGATGGATCCCCGCAACCGGCTGCCGATGACCAGGTCCAGGTCACCGGCAAGGATGGGAGCCACCAGCTCGGGGATGGCCTCCATGGGATAGGTGCCGTCGGCGTCGGCCATCACCAGGACCCGACCGCGTGCGGCGGCGACGCCGGCGTGGTAAGCGTTGCCGTACCCCCGCTGTGGGGCGGGGGCCACCCGGGCCCCGGCGGCCGCGGCCACCTCGGCGGAGCCATCGGTCGAGCCGTTGTCGGCCACGATGACCTCGGCGTCGAGGCCGGCCTCCGCGGCCACCCGCAGGGCGTCGCTCACCACCTGGCCGACCGAGCCAGCCTCATCGAGGCAGGGCAGCACGACGCTGATCACCGGGACGCCGGCAGCGGGCCTGCTGGCAGACCCGGCGGTCGTCTGTGCCCCTGGCTCCATGCTTCCTCGCTCCAGACCCGCTGGCTCACGTCCACCCTTCGGTTGATCGCCGGCGGCAACCACGAGATGCTAGCCGTCACGTGGCGCTGGCCGGCATGCAGAGAGGACGCTGGCGTTTCCGACTACGTTCTCAGGTCGGAGCCGGTAGGGCGGGCAGGGGAGGTGGCAGATGAGCGAGGACGAGGAACGCTCGGCCCCCGAGTGCCGCCTGGTGGCCGAGTTGGCACGCGGGGGCGCTCCGGAGCTGACCCGCCTCCGGGTCAGCCTGGCCGTGGGCGCCTACCTGCAGGGAGGCATGAGCCGCAGCGAGGCCGAGGAGCTGTCCGGCGTCGGCAGTGCCGGCTTCGACCGCCTGATCGCTCGTCAGGACCCGGTGGACCAGGACCGCCCGTTTCTGTCGGTCGTGCTGCCGGTGTGCAACGAGGAAGCGAACCTCACCGTCCTCTACGATCGGCTGGCAGCGGTGCTGGAGGGCCTGGGCGACCACGAGGTCATCTTCGTCGATGATGGCAGCACGGATCGCTCGGTGGCGGCAATCATGGCCCTCCGGGAGCGGGACTCGTCGGTCAAGCTGCTCCGGCTGTCCCGCAACTTCGGCCATCAGGCCGCTCTTTCGGCCGGCATCGACCACGCCCGGGGTGAGGTCGTGGTGCTGATGGACGCCGACCTGCAGGATCCCCCCGAGCTGCTCACCGAGCTCGTCGCCCGGTGGCGTCAGGGCTTCGAGGTCGTCTACGCAGTGCGGGCCAGCCGCCACGAGGGCCGGGTCAAGCGGACCGCCTACTTCGTCTTCTACCGGCTGTTCCGCTGGTTGTCGGCCATCGACGTCCCCCTCGACGCCGGGGACTTCTGCCTCATGGACCGGCGGGTGGCCGACACGCTGCGGGGTCTGCGAGAACGTCACCGTTTCCTTCGGGGGCTGCGAAGCTGGGCCGGCTACCGCCAGGTGGGCATCGCCTACGACCGCCCGGCCCGCATGGCCGGCAAGCCGTCCTTCTCGTTCCCCCGGTTGGTGCGCCTGGCGCTCGACGGTCTGCTGTCGTTCTCCAGTGTTCCGTTGCGCTTCGCCTCCTACCTCGGCTTCCTGACCGCCGCCGCGGGCGTCGTCTACGTCGCCGTGGCCCTGTTCACCAAGGTCTTCGTCGGCCACGTCCCGGCGGGCTGGACATCGATCATCGCCATCGTGCTGGTCGTCGGCGGAGCTCAGCTCCTGCTCACCGGGGTCCTCGGTGAGTACCTTGCCCGCGTCTATGACGAAACGAAGGATCGTCCCCTCTATGTCGTCGACCGGTCCTACGGGATCGCCACCGGAACGGAGCCCAATGGACACCTCATTGCATCACCAGTACGCCGCCATCGAGGGTGACCATTGGTGGTTCCAGGGCCGGCGCCGGATCGTCGCGTCGGTCCTGCGCCGCCACCTCCCCGCTGACACGGCCGGGGCACGCAGCATCCTCGACGTCGGTTGCGGGACCGGGGAGATGGTGGACATGCTGCGCGAGTTCGGATCGGTGACGGCCCTCGACGCCGCCCCCGAGGCCGTCGCCTACTGCCGTGAGCGCTTCGGCGTCCAGGTCGATGTTCGGTTGGCGACGATCCCCGACGGCCTGCCCGGCGGCACGTTCGACCTGGTCAGCGTCTTCGATGTCGTCGAGCACCTCGATGACGATCTGGGGGCGGTCGACGGGTTGCGCGCCCATCTGGTGCCCGGCGGGACACTCGTTGCCACCGTGCCCGCGTTCGGTTTCCTGTGGGGCCCCCATGACGTGTTGAACGATCACCGCCGGCGGTACCGGCCTGCGGAGCTGCGCGCGCTCCTCGTCGCCGGGGGTCTCGTGGTGGATCACGTGTCGTGCTTCAACACCTGGCTGTTCCCTGTGGTGGCCGCCGTGCGTACGCTGCGCTGCCGCCGGTCCTCCGAGCCCCGCTCGGATTTCCGCATGCCTTCTCCGGCCATGAACCGGGCTCTGCTCGCCGTGCTGGCCTCAGAGGCGCCGGTCGTCGCCGCGCTCTCCCTGCCGGTGGGCGTCTCCATAGTCGCCGTGGCCCACCGCCCCGGCGACCGTCAGGGAGGGGGGGCTGCGACGACGGCGAAGTCCTCAAACCGCGCTGCCGTGGCCCCTGTCCCGGTGGCGGTGAGACCGGCACCGGGGGCCGCCTCGAGCGTCGGGTCGCGCAACGTGCGGGCCGGCCGGCCGTCCACGGACAGGGTCGCGGTGGGACCGTGCACGGTGACCGACACGACGGTCCCACCTCCTGCCGCCACCAGCCCCACGTTGCCGCGGCTGTCGGCGAAGCCGCCCGCCATGTGGACCACGTTCCAGGTCCCGTAGGCGGGCTCGGCCTCCACGGCCCAGTAGTCGGCGGGGTCCCGGTAGCCGAAGACGAGCCCGGAGCCGGCCTCCACGCCGGCGACGCGAACCCGGGCGCTGCTCATGGGGCCGGGGAGGTCGACCACGGCCAGGCCGGCACCACCGGCGGGAGCCGACGACAGGTACGCCTGGCGCCCCGAGATGCCCCACGTGCCGGTCAGGGCCTGCCACGCCGGGCCGCCGGGCGCGGATCCGAGCCGGCCGGGATCGTCGGGGCGGTCAAATCTGTCGGTCACGGACGCCCCCTCAGGGGTGGAGGTGGCCGCTGCCGGACGCAGGCTCCCGTCTCCCGCCACCTGGTAGAGGGGGCGTCCGCTTGCGGCGAAGCGCACGTGGTGATCGAGGAGGGGAAACAGCTCGGAGTAGCGGTTGTAGGCGAGCGGCGTCCCGTAGATGAGGTAGCTGCTGACCACATAGTCCGGGACGGTTCCGTCCATGAGGGTGGCCCGGGCTCCGGTTCGCTCGATGGCTGCCAGCCCCCGCTCGACGCGCTGCACGTACGCCGCCGTCTTGGGCCCGGGGGAGTCCGCGACTGCTGCGCCGGCGGCTGACCAGGCCAGGATCAGGTGGGTCCCGAGGGCCCCGGCCGCTGCCGCCCACGACACCACCCTCCACCGGGGCGGCCACGCTCTGCGGCTCGTCCGGGGGAGGCCGAACGCTCCCGCGAGGGCGAGCGGGAGCAGGAAGGTTGCCTCCATGGCGTAGCTGAGGCGGTAGCCGATCTCCGGCCCCAGACCCCGGACGAGTGGGACGCCCACCAGGAACGCGTTGAGCAGGAAGGCGACGGCAAAGAAGCACCAGGCCCGCCACGCCCGGCGGCTGCGGGCCACGCTCCAGGCCACCACTCCGCAGAAGGCCACGACGAGAGCGGCGATCAACGCCGTCTTCAGGCCCGACACTCCGGCGGCGGGCACGTAGAGCCCGGCCACGCTGGGCAGGAACCCCTTCGACCACGAGATACCGAGGTAGCCCACGAGAGAACCGAGCGTCGGCGCCGGCGTCGAGTGCCAGTAGGCCAGCACGAAGATCACCACGTAGAGGCCCACCGGAGCCAGGTAGGCGGCCCACACCCGCCGTCCCTGGCGCCAGGCCCGGACCACCGCGCATCGCAGGGGGCGGTCTGGTTCGAGCACCAGCACCAGGGCGAACAGGTAGGCCGGCACCAGCACCGCCTTGACGTAGAAGGCCAGAGCCACGACCAGCGCGGCCACCGACCAGGCGAGGGCCGGCCGAGAGCCGGTCCGCCGGTGGCGCAGGAAGCCGTAGATGCACGCCAGGCTCAGGCACGTCGACGGTAGGCGCAACTCCCCGTTGCCGAACGACGCCACCATGGCCACCTGCACGGTGGAGGTGGCGAAGAGGCCGGTGAGCACCCAGCGCAGCTTCCCGGCGCCGACCATCTCGGTCACCACCGCGAAGACGAGGATCACCGACGCTGCCACGAACACCAGGAGAAGGGCCTGGGCAAAGGCGAAGTCGAGCGGGGTCACCGTCTGGACCAGCCAATCCATCAGGCGGTGGCCAGGGGACGCATGATCGTTGAAAGGAAAGCGCTCGAGGAGGAACTGCGGTGACAGCCCTTGCCGCTGGGCTTGGCGCAGGTAGAGAAAGTCATCCCAGAAGAAGAAGCTGCGGGAGCTGAGATGGGCCACCCAGGCAATGGTTCCAGCCGTCAGCGCGCCCAGCGCCAGCGGTGTGGTCAGACCGGGATGCGGGCGTGACGCCCGACCGGCGACAGCCGCCTCGTCGATCAGCTCACCGCTCGCCACGGCGCATAGTAACAACGCGACCCGACCGCAAGCGGAACGCGCGGTGGTCGTGCGTTACGCTCCCGCTCAGTGAGCCCCGAGACCGAACCGCACGTCGCTCCGAGTCATGCCAGGGCCGGGCCGGCGTCGATCCGCCGCCGGGCAAGGGGAGTGGTGGCCGTCTGCCTGGGCGTCGGTTTCGTCGTCGGGGCCGTCGTGGCCAGTGCCGCCCAAGGGTCACCCACACCTGTTCGCGTCCCTGCCAACGTCCACGAGGTGGTTGCCACCGTCCCGGGGCCGCCAGCTCCGAGCGGAGGCCCCGCCCCTCTCCTCGACCGCTTCGATCGCGCCGACGACCCGGCGGCGCTCGGCACCGTGTCCGGTGGGCCGCCCTGGCGGCCGTTGGCAGGCATCTGGGGCATCGCCAACCAGCAGGCCTACCTGTCGGCGCCCCCAGGGGGCTCTGGCCTCGCCATGATCGATGTGGGGCGACCGGTAGCCGCGACCGAGGTCCGGCTGGCGGACGTGGAGACCGGGGCCGGTCTGGTCTTCGCCTTCCAGGACCCGAGTGACTACTGGGCGGTCGAGGCGGCGCCCGGCTATGGGACCTGGAATGTCGTCGAGGTGGTCCAGGGCGTCGTCCACAGCAGGGGCAACGTGGGCCTGGTGCCCACGGCCGCCGGCACGGTCGTCACCGCTACCATGAGCGCCGCCACCGTCAACGTGGCCATCGACGGCCAGGCGGCTCGCACCCTGAGCGACCCCGCGCTCGGCTCGAGCACCGAGGCGGGCCTGGTGGTGAGCGGCGCTTCGGCGACGATGGCTCGCTTCGAGGACTTCGGGGTCACGCCCGTCGCTGCTTGACCGCCACATCGGGGTTCCTCCGGCCAGGCCGGACCCGGTGGTGGCCGGCGGTGGGACTGATCTGCGTCACGGCGCTGCTTCTGCGAGTCGGCTACGTCTTCGGCCTCGAACACCCCACGACCATCGGCGGCGACGCCTACGTGTACCACTTCGGCGCTCAGCTGCTGGTCCACGGCAAGGGGTTCATCGACCCCTATGCCCACAACATCGTCGGCCAGGTCCACCAGACGGCGCAGCACCCCCCTCTCTACACCCTGGCCCTGGCGGTCCCCTCGGCGCTCGGGCTCGGCACCTTCCTCGACCACCAGTTGTGGTCCTGCGTGATCGGTACCGCGACCGTGGGGTTGGTCGCCGTGGTCGGCCGCCGCCTGGGGGGCCCCCGTGTTGGTCTGCTGGCCGCGGGGCTGGCCGCGGTGTACCCCGACATCTGGATATCCGATGCCATGGTGGCGGCCGAGACCCTGGCTCTGCTGACGACGGTCCTGGTCCTGTGGGGCGCCTACCGCTTCTGGGACCGGCCCTCGCCACGCTCGGCCGCAGTGCTGGGGGTGGCCTGCGCCATCGCCGCCCTGACGCGGGCCGAGGCGGCCCTTCTGCTGCCCCTGGTCCTCCTCCCCTGGGCGGTGGCGACACGGCGGACCGGCCTCCGGCGCCGAGCGGTCCTGGTGGCCGTGGCGGCGCTGGCGGCAGCCATCACCCTCGGTCCCTGGGTGGGCTACAACCTGGCTCGCTTCGACCGCCCGGTGCTGGTCACCTCCGGTCTCGACCTGGCCCTGGTGCAGGCCAACTGCGACCAGACGTACTACGGCGCCCAGACGGGCTACTACTCGTTCGCCTGCATCCCCGCCGTCCCCGCACCGCGCGGCGACGAGTCCGACGACGCCGCGTACTTCCACCAGTTCGCGCTGCGCTACATCACCCACCACGAGTCCCGGGTGCCGTTCGTGGCCTTCGCCCGCCTGGGACGGACATGGGGCTTCTACCACCCCCTCGGCCAGATCGAGGTCGACTCCTACCTCCAGGGCTGGAACCTGCCGGCCGCCCAGGCCGGCCTCGCCATGTACGCCCTCCTCGTCCCGGCCGCCGCGGCCGGCCTGATGGTGCTTCGCCGACGCCGGATAGCGGTGTCGCCGCTGGTGGCCACCGTCCTCACGGTCAGCGCCGCCGGCGTCCTCACCTTCGGCCAGACGCGCTACCGACTCACCGCCGAGGCGACCGTCGTCCTCTTGGCCGCCGTGGCCGTGGACTGGTGTTGGACGCAGCAGCGTTGGCTACGCTCAGCCAATGGGCCCGGTGCTGGAGGTGACCGATCTCCGGGTGCGCTACCCGGGGGCGGTTGACGCCCTGCGGCGCGTGAGCTTCACCCTCGAGCGGGGGGAGTCTCTCTCCATCGTCGGCGAGAGCGGTGCCGGCAAATCCACCCTGGCCCTGTGCCTGGCCGGCCTGGTTCAGCCCCCTGCGGCCAGCGGCAGCGTGACCGTTGCCGGCCAGGAGATGCTGGGCGCCTCGGAGGAGGTCCTGCGATCGCTGCGCTGGTCGACGGTGGCCCTGGCCCTGCAGGGAGCGCCGTTCAACCCGGTGGTGGCCGTCGGCGCCCAGGTGGCCGAGCCGCTTCGCGAGCGGCTCGGGATGTCGGCCAGAGTGGCCAGGAGCCGAGCCGACGAGCTGGCCGCGGAGGTCCTCCTCGACCCCGCTCTGCTCGACCGCTTCCCCCATCAGCTCTCCGGTGGCGAGCGCCGGCGGGCCATGCTGGCCATGGTCCTCGCCCTCGACCCCGAGCTGGTGGTCCTCGACGAGCCCACCGCCGGTCTTGACCCTGCCACCAAGCAGAGCGTGGTCGACCAGTTGGTCACGTTGGCCGCCGCCCGGGGGTTCGCCATGGTGGTGATCTCCCACGACCTGCCCGATGCCGCCCGCCTGGCCCGGCGGACCATGGTCCTCTACGCCGGGGAGGTCATGGAGGAGGGCGCCACGTCCCTGGTGATGGGAGCTCCCGCCCACCCCTACAGCTGGGCTCTGGTCAACGTCTACCCGGTGATGACCACCACCAAGGACCTTCGACCCATCCGGGGCCGGCCCCCCGACCCCCGGGCGGTGCCGTCAGGATGTCCGTTCCATCCCCGCTGCACCCAGGCCGAGGAGATCTGCATCACGGACCACCCGCCGTTGATCTCCTCCCGTGAGCGGCAGGTGGCCTGCCACTTCGGGGGACTCAAGGTCCTGCTGGCGGCGAGCCAGGTCCACAAGACGTTTCGGAGCGGCGGCCGGGAGGTCAAAGCCCTCCACGGTGTCTCGCTGTCGGTCGCCGAAGGGGAGTCGGTCGGCCTCATCGGCCGGTCGGGGAGCGGCAAGTCCACTTTGGCCCGCATCCTATCTGCCCATCTGACCCCCGATGCCGGGGAGGTGCTCCTGCAGGGCCGGGCACTCCCGACGTCCTGGCACGCCCGCCACCTGCGCCGACGGGTGCAACTCGTCATGCAGGACCCGAGCGACGCCCTGTCGCCTCGCATGTCGGTCGAGGACCTGGTTCGAGAACCGCTCGATCTGGCCCACGACGGCGCCTCGAAGC
>JALYZO010000110.1 GCA_030945745.1 Actinomycetota bacterium | reverse complement strand
GGGGGCGGGCGGCGTTGCCCGCCCCCAGGACGGCAGCTAGAACTCCTCGCCTTCGGGGTAGTCGTAGTTGCCCTGTGGTTCCGCCTGGCCTGCGGGGCTGGTTGTGCCGGAGCGGGGCTGGGCTGATGGCCGGGAGGCGCTGGACCGCTCGTTCTTGGTCACCGTGGCGGTCGCCCACCGAAGGCTCGGTGCTACCTCATCTGCGGTGACTTCGATCTTGGACCGCTTGTCACCCTCGGCGTTCTCCCAGCTTCGCTGGTCCAGGCGGCCGTCCACGACGACCCGGGTGCCCTTGCTGAGGCTCTGAGCCACGTTCTCCGCCATCTGCGCCCAGCAGACGATGTCGAAGTACGACGTGGCTTCGTCCCACTCCTGGGTCTGGCGGTTCTGCCAGCGGCGGTTGACCGCAAGCCCGAAGGTGGTGGTGGCCTGACCGGAGGGCGTGAACCGCAACTCGGGGTCTCGGGTGAGATTGCCTACCAAGGTGACGCTGTTTCCTGTTGCCATTTCGGGGGTTCCTTTCTGGTTCGGTTCGGGTGATGCTGGGTGCTGCTAGGCCGCACCGGGAAGGGCCGGCGCAAGGCACGTGTGCCGTACCCCGGGAGGGAAACCCGGAGCGCTAGTGGAGGCTTGGACCGAAGGGGTTGCGCCGGCCCGGCGGTGTGGCAGGCTGCGACCGAGCCATCAACCCGGGCCGGGCCAGGCAAGCGGACCTGCCGAGGCTGAGGAACCATGACCGTCCTGGGTGATAGGGCATCTCGCCAGGAGCGCGGGCTCGTTGCACGGGGGTGTGGTCGTGCCACTCGCCGGCGCCGGGGCCTGGAAGGTCGACGGGCAGGTGGACGTTGCCCGGCAGGGGTGGGCCGGACGCGTCGCACCCCCCAGGCGGCGGGACCTGAGGGGTGCGGTATGGCGGAGGCTGGCGGGGTGCCTTCCGCAACCTCACGGTACCCGGGGCGTGTGACATCGAACGGCAGAGGGGGCACGGGGAACGACGAGGTGGTCCGTTGGCGAGAAGGGTGGTCCTAATGCTTGTTGCGAGGCCGTTTGGGCCACCGGGAAGCGATACGGATGGCGGTCTGCTCTTGATCGATGGCCTTCCCTGCCAGCACTACCTGCTTGAGCACCTGGGGGTGGTCGAGGACGTAGGTGAGGGCGGCGACGACCAGGGAACTGAGCCTCATGTCGTGCCCGGAGGCGGTCTGACGGAGTGTCCGGGCGAACTCTGGAGTGGTGGACACCCCTACCTGGACTCGGGGATTGGTGTCGCCGGGACGGTCCGTCATGGCCGAGCACGGTAGTTGCGGCAGGCGGTCGCTCAGAAGGTTCGGCGTAATCGAGGCTTTTGTCATACCGGCCTGGCACAGTGGGGACACCGCCAGTGGTCGAAGGACAGAGCACGGTGGTCATGGATGTTACTCTATGCCTATGGAGCAAGAGAGGATTCGGAGGCGGGAGATGGACGAGGCAGATGTCAGATGGCTGTGGTGGCCGCTCCATGGGGGAGCGGGTGTGTCCACATTGGCGCAGCTGGATCCTCGAGGCGCGGTGTCCGGCCCGGGGAAGTTCTCGCCTGACGAGTGGATGGTCGTGGTCTGTCGCACCACGGCGCTGGGTTTGTTGAGCGCGAAGAAGTTTGCTTCTGAGGCCTGGCCCGGCGCGTCGAAGGTGGTAGGGCTGGTCACGGTGGCCGATACCCCCGGGCGACTCCCGACCGGCCTGCGGCAGCTTCGCCGGCACGCGGAAGGCGGCTACCGGTATGCCTGGCACCTGCCCTGGATCGAGCCGTGGCGCTGCGGGGAGCCGGTCATGTTGCAGACGGCGCCGAGGGCGGTCCGAGGTGTCATTGACCAGATCGGCAAGCGGGTGTCCACCGCTGACGAAGGCGGGCTGGTGCCGATTGTGGCGGCGACCCCCGGCCCACAGAGGTTTGCAGCACGAGTTGTAGCGAAGCAAGCACCGTAAACCACCAAGCAAGGAGAACAACATCATGTTGGATCGCATCGCAAGCGCCCTGACGACTCAGGCCTACGGGAACCCGGCGCCGACAGCGCCGAGCTCGCAGGTCTCGAACGCCTTCAATACCCTCGTCGGTGACCTGAAGTGGATCGCCGGCGCGGCGGCCGTGGTCGGGATCATCGTGCTGGTCATCATGGGCGTCGTGGCCCACAGGGAAGGCCGAGGGGTCACTGACGTGTTCGGCGGTTTCGTCAAGGTCATCTTTCTGCTCATCATCGCGTCGAGCGCCGTGACGCTCGTGACGACCTTCCTGAGCTGATGACCGACAGCCCGGTAGGCGGAGGTGGGGTACGACGCGGCTTCCTCGGCCAGCAGGTCTTCGGCGGGAAGCTGTGGACGCTCGTGGCCGCGGTCGTCGTCGTAGTCGGTGTCATCGCGGGGGTTGTCGCCATTGTGGCCACCCGAACGTCGGCCAAAGCTCAGACGGCGCCAGCCATCGGTGAGTGCTCGCTGAGCGGTGTCGTCTCCGATGTCATCCCGAGTAATGCTCCCCAAACAACGTGGGTGGATTTGCGAGGTTTCAAGCTTCCGATTAGCTCAGCGGGACCCGCTAACCACGGCGAGGATGGGAACTGGTCGTGCTATGCCCATAGCCCCACAGGAGGACTTGAAGCTGTCGTAGGGCTCGCCGCAGCGGCGCTTGTAGGTAATCGGAGTGCCGTCGCTGCCGCGTTCGCCCCCGGCACTGTGAATCCATCGCAATTAGACACGATGGCTCCAGCTGGAGGAGCTCAACGTCAGCCCGGTGTCGCGGTAGTTGGCTTTCAGTTTGGTCCATTTTCTCGTCAGGGTGGGCAGGTCAGCTTGATCGAGTCATGCACGATTGCTTCGTGTGTGTCGCCGTTTTACGCGTCGGAATACAACTTGACCTGGAATGGTCGCTGGCTCATTACTAACGGCGGAGGTAACACGACTGCACTCAACTCAGTAGCTGGTGTAACCACATGGGAGGCACCATGATCTTGCTCGCAGCACCGCTTGCCGCCCCTGCGTCTTCAGCTGGTGTCTGTGGGGTGGTCAGCGTAGTAAATCCAGGCGTGGGCGCCGCGTGTTCAGCCGCTGGGGGCGCGGTGAGCAGTGCCGGCGGTTCGGTTGTGAGTTCGGTTGCTGGTGACGCTCTGCAGACGTTCGCTAAGGACTTTGCTACGACCATCTCGCACATTCTGAAGTTGTTAGCGACGGCGTGGGAGTCGATCCCGTCTCCGTTCACGTCGTCGAACGGGGGAGCGGCTCAGGATGGGACCACGGTGTGGCTCGGCGGCCAGCTGCGGTGGGTGGTTGGCGCCTGTCTGATCCTGGGAACGATCGCCGCGTGCATCATCACGATCATGCACGCAAGCCGCGGCAAGCAGATCGGCGACGACGTGGAGCGGATGTCCACCGCGCTGATCCGGGTGATCCTGGTCTCAGCGGCCGGAGCGGCGTTCATCGGCCTGTTCATGGCCATAGGTGACGGGTTTGCCAGCTGGATTCTGCAACAGGCGGGCACGACGTGGAATGGCGGCAACGCAGCGTCGTTCACCGCTATGGCTGCGACTGATGCGCCTCTGGTCATCGTTCTGGGGTTGCTGGTGGCGATCGCCGGGTTCATTCAGATCGTCGTCGTTGCTGGCATCGCGGTCATCCTGCCGATCTTGGTCGGTCTGTGGCCCTGCTCGGCGGCGTTGTCGTCGACCGAGGGCGGGGCGGCGGTGTGGAAGCGCCATACGGGGTGGATCGTGGCTGCGATCTTGTTCAAGCCGGTGGCCGCGATCATCTACGCGGTGGCGTTCAAGATGATGTCGGGCACGGTCAAGTGCCCGGCGGGCGTGACCTGTGATGCCCAGTCGGTGAGCGAACTGTCGCTGCTGTTCGGGCTTCTGCTGTTGATCTTCGCGGTGTTGGCGTTGCCCGCGCTCATGCGCCTGGTGGTGCCCGCGGTCGCGGCTGTCGGTGGCATCGCCGGAGGCGAGGCCATCGGCGCGGGGGTCGCTTTGGCCACGGGGGCGGCCATGGTTGCTGCTACAGGCGGGGCCGGGGCCGGCGCCGGTGCTGCTGGCGCTGGTGGGTCAGCGGGGTCGATGGGCAGCGCGGCCTCTAATGGCGAGTCGGCTGGCGGCGGCTCGTCTAAGGGCGGGGGCAGTAATGGGAATGGCAGCTCGCCGGCCGTGGGTGGGGTGCCCGATGGTGGCCAGGGCAGTCCGTCCGGCGGGGCCGGGGTGCCGAGCGGGGAACCGGTCGGCGCCGGTGTGGGGTCGGGTGATGGATCGTCGAGTGGGCAAGGGGGCGGCTCGTCGTTTGACGGTGGCGGCGATGGCGGGTCGGGTGCCAGCGGAGCGCGAGCCGTGACGGGGATGCACATGGTCGGTGAGAGCGCCAGCGACGGTGCGAGCCTCGCTGAGGGCGCTGTGCCGTCGAACGAGACGGGGGAGTGATGAGCACCATGGGCCAGCCGGAGGTTCGGACCTACAGTCATTGGCGTCGCCGCGAGTCGGTGGGGGTACGCGGGTTGGGGACGCTCGGAACGGCCATCGTCGTCTTCGGCGGGCTGGGGTCGACGTTGCTGCTGTTGGTGTCGCTCAAGGCGGGAGCGTCGGCCGGGCTGATGACGTTGTTGGTGATCGGTGGTGTGACCAGGAGGGACCGTTTCGGACGGTCGCTCATTGAGAAGGGAGCGGAGCGTTTGGCGTGGTCGAGGACGAAATGGCAGGGCTGGCACATCTACCGTTCGGGCCCGCTAGGGGTGTTGCCCTCCGGGCAGTGCCAGCTTCCGGGACTGGCCGGGCCGATCGAGGCGCACGAGGCGGAGGACTCCCTCGGCCGACGGTTCGTCGTGCTCTACCACCCGAAGACCAAGCATGTGACGACGGTGATCCGTTCTCACCCGGACGGCCTGGGCCTTGACGACCAGGAGACGGTCGACCAGCGGGTGGGCCAGTACGGCCAGTGGCTGTACGTGCTGGGCACGGAGAGCGGCCTTCAGGGCGCGTCGGTGACGATCGACGCGTCACCCGATCCGGGGTTCCGGCTCCGCAAGGAGGTCGAAGCCCGCCAGGCGGAGAACGCGCCGGAACTGTCGAAGGAGATCATCGGTGGCCTGGCCACCAAGTCGCGTACTGGCGTGTCGCAAACGTCGTGTTGGATCGCTCTGACGTGGGCGACCAAGACACTCGGCGGCAGGGACCGCAGCCTCGACGAGGTGATCTTGGAGATAGGCGCACGCCTGCCGAACCAGCGGGCGATGCTCGCCGCGACGGGGGCCGGGATCTGCCACTCGATGACCGCGACGCAGCTTGCTGCGGTGATGCGCTCCGCGTATGACCCGGGGATAGCGGCGACGGTCCAAGAGGTCGGCGCCGACGAGGCCGACATCGGCTGGGAGTCCTGCGGGCCGTTGGAAGCCGAGGAACATGTCGGCTTCTACACCCACGACGGGTGGACGAGCACGACGTGGGAGATGGGCATCGCCCCCCGAGGCCAGGTCCGTGAGACCGTGTTGGCCCGGCTGCTCGAGCCGCACACGAAGGCGCCGGTGAAGCGGGTGACGCTGCTCTACCGGCCCTACGACTCCGGCGAGTCCGCCAAGCGCGTCGACGCCGATGTGGATGTCGCGCACACGAACCTGTCGTCTCGTGGCGGGCGGGTCCGGGCCCGCGACGAGCAGAACTTGGCGGCCGCTAAGAAGGCGGCGGCCGAGGAAGCGTCCGGCGCCGGGCTGACCCGCTTCGGTCTGGTGGTCACGGTCTCGGTCCCAGGGGAGGGTCCCGAGGGCCAGCGTGAGGTCG
>JALYZO010000199.1 GCA_030945745.1 Actinomycetota bacterium | reverse complement strand
CCTTTGGTCGCCACATCGAGGTCAAGATGCTCCAGGCCGAGGTGCCCATCCACTACCTGTTCAACTTCACGCAACGGCGCATGGCCCGTGGCGTCGACCAGGGCGTGTCCGTCGCTCGGCGCTGGTGCGCCGCCCAGGGGATACCGCTCAAGGCCAGCGTGGCGTCGGGCGAGGGAGCAGCACGATGAGACCGGGATCGATGGAAGTATCAGATCAGCCTCCGCCGGGTCCGGGGACGCCGCACAGGTTGGCGAGCACCTGACCGGCGGCGTGCACCGGGAGGGCCCAGGTCTGCAATCCGACGACCCCGTCTGCGCCGATGCCGCCCGAGTCCTGCACTCCCGTCACGGCGGCGGCGGTGTGCGGGCCGTAGCTGCCGTCGACGACCAGCACCGGGTTGGTGCTCGGAGCGAAGGAACCTCGTCCCTCGTTCAGAGCGGACTGAAGCTTTTCGACCACCAGCCCGTTCGATCCCTGGGTGAGCGTCGGCGGCTCTGCGCCGCCACCGCCCAGCGCCGTCCAGGTGGCAGGCCCAACGATCCCGTCGACGGTGAGGCCGTTGCCGCTCTGGAACTGCTCGACGGCTGTCTTGGTCACCGGGCCGAAGGCCCCGTCGATCTGGTTGTCACTCAGCGTTCGGCGAACGAGAAGGTACTGCAGCCACTTGACGGTGGCTCCGGTCGCGCCTTGTGAGATGGTGGCGGGGATGGGCATGGTCGACTCCGATCTCGAGCTGATCTGCGGAGCAGCGCAAAAAGCAGCGACCCCTAGTCATGTTCGTGCTCGGAACGAGCGGATGCAAGCCCCAATGTGGGCCAGGACGGCCGGAGCGTGTCGCGGGGACCGCCCGGTTGGTCGATCGGCGTGCCGGGGGAGAACGACGAGACCCGGTCGGCAACGTCGGCCATCTCGTCGAGGAACGATTCGTGGGCCCCGCGACGGGGGTCCTCCACGGTTCCCTGGACGAACAGCACAGCGAAGCGGGCCCGGCGACCGTCGGGCTTGCGGCGCAGCACCCGGCCCATGCGCTGCACCATCTGGCGACGGGACCGGCTGGCGCCGGCGATCACCGCGAGGTCGGCGGCGGGGACGTCGATGCCCTCGTCGAGCACCCGGGGGGCGGCCAGCACCTCCAGGTGGCCTTCGGCAAAGCCGCTGAGCACGGCATGGCGCGCTGCGCGCTCCAGACCGGAGTGGATGACACCGGAGCGCAGGCCGCAGCGGGAAAGCGTCTGCGAGGCCCGTTCGCTGGCGGCGATCGACTGCGTGAACACGATGGCTCGATCGGCGTCGGAGATCGCCGGTGCCAGTCCGGCCAGGGCAGCGTCTTTGCTCGGAGTGTCGGCCAGCAGCCTGCGTCGCTCCAGCATCACCTGGCGGTAGGACCGGGCGACGCCCGCTCCTTCTCCTTCGCTCTCGGCCAGCTGCGCCACCGCGGCCATGAAGGCCTCGAACGGCTCCGCGGGCAGGCCGTGGCGGAGGAGACGGGCCCGGAGGGCTCTCATCTGGTCGGTCAGCTCGTCATAGCGCTCTTGCTCATCGGGCTCGAATCGCACGCCGAGGAGGGTCACCGTGAAGGGAGCGATGATGTGCTCGGCGCGGGCCCGGCGGTAGCCCAGCCGCAAGCAGGTACCACCGAAGAAGGGGTCCAGCCACGCCAGGTTGCCGTCGTCGTCGCGGGCATAGGTGGCGCTCAGGCCCAGCCGGCGACGGAACCGGCCGTCGAGGGCCAGGTGGTTGATCGCGCTTCCGTAGCGGTGGCATTCGTCGGCCACCAACAGGCCACCTTGGCGGATCGGTCGGGCGTCGGTGACGCGGGCGCTGTTGACGATGGCGACCACCACGTCGTGGGTGACCAGGCTGTCGGAGGCGCCCGCCCCCAACCGGCCAACCGTGGCGCCCGGCGGCAGCCGCGCCCTCAGCTCCGTCGCCCATTGGCGCTGCAGCTCGACCGTGGGGACGACCACGAGCACCTGACCGCGCCCGGCCAGCTCCTCGAGCGCGGCGGCCACCCCGACCATCGTCTTGCCGGTCCCGGTGACTGCCTCGACCACGCCGCGGCGTCCGGCCCGGGCCCACGCGGCCAGGGCGTCAGCCTGCCAGGCGTAGAGCGCCAGCGGAGGCTTGGGGGCAACGGCCGTCGCTCCGCTGACCGGGTACAGGCCCGTGGCCCCGCAGGGTGCGCTGGTCAGCCACCACCGCCGAGGGATCCCCTTGTCGCACCGGAAGCGATGGTGATCGGCGAAGAGGGCAAAGGTGACGGCCTGGTGGGACGGCCCGGGCTCGGACGAAGCTCCGAGTCGGGCTGCGAGCTCAGCGGCGTCCAAGCCGGGAGCGGCCCCCAGCGTGGCGGCCAGGTCGTCGGCCAGCACCCGCTCAGCGGCCTTCGCCCGACGCCTCCGCGTCGGTGTCCTCACTCAGGTCCACGCCCAGCACGGCGGCGGTCATCTCCGGCTGGTAGCCCGGGTCGAGGCGGCGCAGGTCCCACTCGTTGATCCAGGCCCGAACGTACTGGCGCATCCGGTTGGACGGGAGGCGCTCCAGGCCCTCCACGTCCGGCGGTTGCCAACCGTACGCTTCGCCGTGGATCTGACGGAGCTGGGCATAGGTGCGGTCCAGCTCCTCACGATCGGGCGGTTGGAGCTGGATCTGCTCCCTCTCGATGATCCGCATCCCCGCCTCGGCCATGCTGGCCAGTATCTCGGCCTCGGCGCTGTCCTTGGCCCGGAGCCGCTTGGGGATGAGCTCGACGTCGTTCTTGCCGACGAGCACCTGGGCCTCGAAGTCGTCGACGGTGGCCAGCACGGCGCCCAGCGGGGCGGAGGGGTCGTCGCGGTCACCTCGGACCCACCTGGCCAGCTCGGCGTAGGACCTGGCGCGCTGCAACGCCGAGTACCGCCCGATCAGCTCCACCTCGTCGAGCAGCAGGATCCACCCGCGCTGCCCCGCCGCTTGGATGAGCCGGGACAGGAAGCGGAACCGCTGCAGCGACAGGTCCCGTTCCTTCACCTTGTCAAGGCGGTAGGTGGCGGCCGCCCCGGCCTCCTTCAAGCGACGACGAAGGTCGGCCACGGGCAGGGGGTCGCCAGCCCAGAACTGCACGATCCGGTCGGCGAACTCCTCGTCGCCGCGGGCGTACTCGTGGAGGAACAGTGTTGCCGCGAAGCGACTGTCCACCGGGGCATCCTCGTGGTGGGCCCAGCGGTACAGCTCGGCGTAGGAGCCCGATTCGATCTGCAGCCCGGCGGCGATCTCGTCGATGGCCGAGCCCGGGCGGCCCGGGAACTTGGCCCCTTCGATGGCGGCGCGGTACATCTTGACCGGGTCGTGCAGTGGCGTCTCCTTGGAGACCACCACCTTGGACACGACGAAGCCCTCGGACAGCGCGACATGGGCCAGATGCTCGAGGATGTGGCTCTTGCCGCTCCCAAACCCGCCGCCGATCAGCATGCCCCCGGGCGACCCGCCGCCGGGCAGGCCGTCGATGGCCGCCAACAGCTGGCTGAAACGGTCCTCGACGCCTTGTTGCATCGAGCCCAGCACCATCACCGCATCCCGGTTGGGCACGCCGGCTCGCAGTGCTTCGAGAGCGCGCCGGCGCTGCACCGAGCGGGCCGTGCCTTCCGGCGGGTTCATGATGCCCCCAGACGGAGGAGGGAGGAGAAGGGGTTGTCGCGCTCCTTGTCGCGCACCTCGTCGAAGACCCGCAGCTTCAGCGCCTGGTAGGCGTCGAGGCCGCGCCCGGTGTCGGTCACGAACGCCGGGGAGGTCACGACGGCGACAAAGCAGTTGGCCAGCTCATCGGTGTTGTCGACCAGCTGGCGCAGGACCTCGTAGGCGTCGATGAGGGCGGCCCTGGTGTAGTAGTGGCCGTGACGCTCCTCGGGGCTGGGCCGGCGGGCGAAGCCGAAGCGGCGGACATCGAGGACCAGGACCAGACCCGCGTGACCGTTGACGGCCAACCAGTGGGCCAGGGAGAACAGCAGCAGCCGAGCGTTGTGGCGGCCGATGCGGCGGAAGATGAGCGCCGACTTGAGCGCTGAGATCTGACGCAGGTTGCCGTGGAGCCAGTCCAGCACGGCAGCGTGTTCCGCCTCGCTCACCTGGCCGGCCCGTAGCTGCGCCTGGCACAGGCGCAGCATGGCCGTCCGGAACTCCGACACCATCGCGTAGTCGCGGTGCACCTGTTGCTGCAGCGCCCGGTCGATGTCCCGGCGCAGCTCCCGGGCGTCGACGCGATGGTGAGCGGCCAGCTGGTCGAGTGCCACGGCGCCATCGCCGGCGGGTGGGTAGCCGGCGGCGGTGGCCGCCGCCCGGGTCGCTTCGGCCGCCAAGGCGTCCCAGTCGACCTGGCCGGCAACGTCGAAGAACACCTGCTCGAGGAGGTGCATCCGGGTGATCGCGGCATCGACGAGGGCCACTGCGTACCCGGCCTGGCGGGCGGCGGCGGTCAGCTGCTCGATGCAGGAGTCCGCCGTGGCATCGTCGGAGCACACGGCGAACTTGACCGCCGCTCCGCCAGCATCGACGTAACCGTGCAGGTACTCGCGCCCCACGAAGCCGACGTAGTCGCCGACGTCGATCATGACGAGCCTTCGCCGAAGGTGATGCCGGCGTAGACCTTGGTCTGGCCTGCCCTGGTGGCCGTGGTGAGCACCCCGGTGCCCCTGGTCAGGGCGCTGGCCGGCAGGCTCATGCGCCGGCCATCCTTGGTGTCGACGAGACCGCTCTGATCGAGCAGGTAGAGGTCACGAGCGAGCTCCTGGCGGGTGTAGTCGCGCGCCGCGCCCGGCAGGAGGGTGAGGACGGCGTGCACGTCGATGAGCTTCACGGTCACTCCGGGGCGGCCACCTTTGGCCCCAACCACCAGGTCGTAGGCGGCGGCCAGGCTGGCGATGAACGGCTCCGGCTTGAACTTCGGTGGTCGCTCCTGGAGGGCGCCCAGGGCGCGCACGATCACCGACGGTCGGATCCGGCGGTCCTTCTTCTTGTCCACCACGACGGAGGCGTCGGTGGCGGAGATGGCGACGATGGCGGGGTAGCACAGGATGCGCTCATCGGACTCGAAGGCCTGGACGCCGGCCTCGGCGGCCGTGGCCAGCAGCTCCTTGGCGTACTCGCCGGAGCTGAGCCACTCGCTGACGTCGAACTGCCACTCGGATCGCACGCCGGCCACCGCCCCAGCCGCTTGATCGGCCAGGCGCTCGGCGTTCTCCATGGCCTGGTGGAGCTCGCGGATCTGCCCGGTGGCCGCCGCCGACTTGGCTCGCTTCGCCTGCTTGAGGGCGGCCCCGAGGGACCGGGTGGCAGCGTCGATCTCGCCCTCGAGAGAGGCGAGGGCCTCCTCCAGCGAGCGTGTTGAGTCGGTCATGGTGTGCCTCCGATGACGAGGTTGGGAAAGAGGTTCGCCTGGTTGGTCATTGGCTCCGCCGTGGCGTGCGCCGACACCGCGAACGTTCTCCGACCACGGTGTCGAAGGTAGCGGATGGGACTGAGGGCGCGAGAGGGTCGCACATTGCTACGCTGGCCGGTGTGCGCACTGTGCCCCACCGTGAGCTGCGAAACGACAGCGCTCGCATCCTTGCTGCGGTCAAGGGCGGCGAGGTGATCCAGGTCACCAACGGAGGCGAGGTGGCGGCGATCATGGTCCCGCCGAACATGTCGAAGCTCGAGATCCTTCGCCTGGCCGGGAAGGTCAGCGACGTGGCGCCGCTGGAGGATCTCGACGACATCGTGGCCGTCGTCGCCGACATCGCCACGCAGGTCATCGTCGACGGGCTCAGGGAGGAGACATGATCGCCTACATCGAGACGTCGGCGTTCTTGAAGCTGGTGATCTCCGAGGCAGATTCGGATCAGCTCAGGGCGCGCTTCCGAACGCTGCGGTCCGGAGGGGATGATGTTGTTTCCTGCCGGCTCCTGGTCACCGAGTCCCACCGGGCCGCGCATCGGGTTGCTGCGCTCGACCACCTCTCGGTCACCAAGGCGCTGGGCCAGGTCGAGCTCATCGATGTCGACGCCGAGCTGTTCACCGAGGCGGCGATGATGCCCGGAGCAAACCTGCGGTCCTTGGACGCTCTCCACGTGGCTTCGGCGCTCAGCGTCGGCTCGGATGTGGTGCTGGCCTACGACACCAGAGTCCTGGAGGCAGCCAGCGCCGTGGGTCTGGCTTGGGAGACTCCACGCTGAGCACCCACCGGCCAAGTGACCAGTATGCTGACCATTGGTTAGAACGGGTGACTGCAACAGAGGCCAAAGCGAAGATCCTCGCCGTGCTCGACGAGGTGGCGGCGGGCGACGAGGCAGAGATCACCAAGCACGGCCGCACGCTGGCTCGGCTGGTCCCGGCCCGTGGCCCCGTGGCACTCCGGGCAAGGTTCTCCGCCATGGCCTCGAGCGCGGCGGACGACGAGGGTCTCTTCAGCACCGGCGTGGCCTCAGACCTGCCATGACCTCGACGGTGCTCGTCGACACGCCCGTCCTGTTGTCGTGGTCGTCGGAACCGGAGCGCATGAGCCGTGCTGCCGACGCCATCTTGAGCGAGGCTGACGAGGTGGCGGTGGCATCGATCACGTGGTTTGAGCTTGCCTGGCTGGCCCACCATGAGCGGATCACCGTGACCGTGCCGGTCCGGTCATGGCTGCACCAGCTCGGGGCGCAAGTACGCACCGTCGGCGTCACACCGGCCATCGCCGACACGGCGGTCTCCCTGCCGTCCTCGTTTCCCGGAGACCCCGCCGATCGGTTGATCTACGCCACCGCCATCGAGCACGGCTGGAAGCTGGTCACCAAGGATCGCAAGCTGCTCGGCCATGGCCACGGTCGGCCCTTGGCCGTCTGGTAGCTGAGAGGGGCCACGCCCCTGTCCGCAGGCGTTGCTGAGTCCTTGAGGCATGTGCGCGGACCGTGTCCCGCCGTTGGAGATCAGAGGCGGACGGCGTGGACCAGCCGGACGGTGAGCGCGCCTTCGGACAGCAACTGGGCGAAGCGGTGCTCGGCGCGTTGGCTGTCCTTGAGGGCTTCGCTGCCGGCGTGGTGGTCGGCCACCGTCGCTTTGACCTGATCGACCAATGCCTGCCAGGCGGGCGGAGGTGAAGTGAGACTGGCCATGGCAATGTCCTCGACCGTCTCGAATCCCGCCTGCTTCAGGGCGCTGCCCAGCTCCTCGAAGGTGAAGAAGGCATTGCCCTCCGGAGGGTCGTCGACACGGTCCACGGTCCGCAGGTACTCCTGGAGGCCGAGGTGGCCGGCGGGGGCGATCACCCGGTGCAGCTCGGCCAGGGCTCCAGAGGTGTCGTCGACGGTGGACAGGACGGCCAGAGCCCAGCCGGCGTCGAAGGCCTCGGTGGCGAAGGGCAGCTGATCCGCGCTGGCCACCGCGTGGAGGCCGAAGAGCGACCCGGCCCCACGCACGGCGTCGAGCATGGGTTCGGCGACCACGGGCTCGCAGCCGTGGCGTCGCTGGAGCCAGGCCGCCGGACCGCCGATGCCCCCGCCAAGATCGAGGAAGCGCGTGGCCTGGCTGACCTCCAAGGCGTCGGCCAGCCAGCCGAGCGACGCAGGATCGCCGCTGCCACGGCAGGCTCCGGGAATGGCGTCCTCGGTCGGGAGCTCGGCGAGGACCTCGACCGTCCAAGCCGCTTCGGTGTCGAACTCTTCTCTTGCCCCTTCGGGGTCGTCCTCGGTGGCCATCGTGCGCCGATCCTGCCACGCTCCGATCGGTCGTCGTCAGCCCCGGGGGTTGGACCGCTCCTGCGGACCGAAGGACCGGATGCGACGACCCAGCTCAGCCATGAGCTCGGCGGAGTCCAGCTCCGAGGCCATGGAAGCCGATCCAGACAGGTTGACCCCGATGACGCCCTCGATGGCCAGCATGGCTTCGGCCTCGAGCACGGCGACGGCCATGTCACCGCCTTCGAGAGACGCGGGGTCGAGGACCAGCCCGGGGAGGGACGCCAACATCCGCACTGAGGCCGGGTCGGTGAGGAAGGGGACGCAGGGCACGAAGGGGATGGTGGCACCCAGGTCACGGGCCTGGGCCACGAACCGGCCGACGGGAACGGGGCCGCCAGCGTGGTTGACCAGGCAGAGCTGAGCGCCGGCCTTGACCTTCTCGGCCAGGCGGGCGGCGCGCCGGTCGACGGGCGGAGCGGCGGGAGCGGCGGCCACCGACACGGTCAGGCCGTGGCGGCGGGCCAGGTCGACGAGGCGCAGGCCGTCGAGGTCGAACACCTTGGTCTCCCCCATGCCGCCGGCGACCCCCTGCCAGTCTCCGGTGACGCAGTGGACCCCGGCGACGCCGAGCTCGGCCAGGGCGGCGCACTCGGCGGCCAGGGCCACCCGGTTGCGGTCCCGGCACGACAGGGTGACCCACGGGGTGACGCCCTCTTCCAGCAGGGCGCCGGCGACCAAGGAGGGGGGAAAGTCGTTCCTGGCCCCGCCGTGGTCGCCGACCAGAACGGCGGCGCAGCTGCCCTGCAAGCGACGGGCGACATCGCGCAGGGAGTCGAGATGGCGGGGCCGGACGTGGAGATCGGTGATGATGAACGGTTCCTGGCCGAGAGGGAGCGGCGCGGCGCCGCCCTCGGGCTCCGGACCGACCGCATCCCCCCACAGGGTGAGGGGCATGTCGAGGAACACGCACGGCTGCCCCTCCATCACCTCGCAGTCTCCTGTCGGTCGCACGCCCCCACAGGGTCCGAAGATCATCTGCTTGGGGCAGGCGGGGTGGCGCATGGTTGGCATCTTTCTCCTTGTGCCCAACGACAGATTCGGTGATGCTCATGATTGAGCTGGGTTTCGACGTCAACGCCGCAATCCGCTACCCGCATCGCCAGACTCCCCTGCACGGGGCCGCCTTCAACGGCAACCTGAACATGGTTTGCCTCCTCATCGAGCACGGCGCCGACCCCACCGTCGAAGACTGCTCGTTTCACTCCACCCCGCTCGGCTGGGCTGAGCACAACCGCCAGCGCCACGTCGTCGACTACCTGACCGACCCGGCGAGGTGACTGACCACAGACGAGGAGGCAGCCATGGTCACCGTTGATGTGCGGATCGTCGGTCGGCACCTGGCCGGCTTGCAGTTCCATCGCATTCGAAGGACGTATAGTTCCTAACGGAAGTGACCGATAAAGTCCTCTACAACAGAGAAAGCGGTTACACCGTTTATGGGACAGCCCCCCCCACAGTCCCTAAGCGACATCCGTGTGCGAGAAGTCGTCACCCTTGTAGAGCAACGGCTCCCTGCAGGCTCGGGCCAGGGCGTAGGCAAAGCAGTCGCCGAGGTTGAGTCCTGCCGGGTGGCCGCTGCCCTTGCCGAAGTCACGGTACGCCCGGCGGGCAATGGCGGCATGCTGCTCGGTGACCGCCTCGATGCTCACCTGCGTCACGGCAAGGAGGTCATCGAGTCGACTGCTGAGAACAGGGTGACGGCGTCCACGTATCGATTGGCGTCAGCTTCGGCGCGCAGGATGGCCATGAGTGCCGACGTGTCGATGATCATCGGGGCAATCCAGCATCGTCATAGAGGAGGTCGCCGTGGTCGGCCGTGCGATACGGGTCGATCCACCGGTTGGTGCTGTCTCCGACGATCTCCCACACCCGAGCGGCCCGTGCCGAGGCGTCGCTCAGATCTCGCTGCTGCACCCGATCGAGACGTTCACGAACAGCGGTGGTGACGGCCTGAGTGATGCTCTCGCCCGTGGCGGCGGCCAATCGACGTGCCAGGTCTTCGGTCTCGTCGTTCTTGATGTTCAGGCTCATGGAAGAATTCTACGGTCACACGACTCCTCTTCCACCAACTCGCGGCGCCCCTTTGCGCTTAAGGCTCAGATGATCGGGGCGATCTGGTCACGTCGGGTGATGCCGAGCTGGCGATAGATGTGGCCCAGGTGCCATTCGACCGTCTTGGTGGTGACGTAGAGGCGTTGGGCGATCTGCGGGTTGCTCAGACCCTCGGCGGCCAGCTTGGCAACGCGATGCTGGGTCGGGGTGAGGGCGGCTTGTGGGGTGGCGGTGCCGATCGAGCGGTGCCGGCGCCCGCCGGCGGCGTGAAGCTCCGCCTCTGCGTGGTCGAGCAGAGGGCGGGCCTTGCAGGACTCGGCGAGGCGCAGCGCTTGGGCGAGGGGCTCTCGGGCGGCGCTGGGGTGGCCACCGCGGCGGAGGGACGCTCCCAGGGCGACGAGTGCGTGGGCGTGAGCCACCACCGCCTGCGAGGCGCGTAGGACAACGACGGCCTCTTCGAGCATGGGCACGGCTTCGGGCCCGCAGGCCACCATGCCGCTGACTCGCAAGGCGTTGCCCAGCGGCCGGGGAAGGTTCAGCCGGCGAGTGAGGCGCAACTCTTGACGGGCCAGCTCGGTGGCCTCGTCCGGTCGGTTCAGCCGGTGTGCGGCGAGCGCGGCCAGGGAGCGCCACGGGAGCACTGCTGGATTGTCGATCCGGTACGCCGCGGCGAGGTGAGCTCCGGCTGCGTGGGAGTTGGCCAGGGCGCCGGCCGGGTCGTCCTCGGCCAGGTCCAAGGTGGCGCGGGCGCCGAGAACGAACGCCCAGTCGAGCGATGCTGGGTCGATCTCGTCGGTTGCCTCGAGCGCGTGGCGGGCGGCGGGGAGGTCTCCCCGCTCGACATGGGTGACGGCGAGGATGGTGGCGGTCCATCCGGCCAGGGCCGCCCAGCCGTTTCGAGCGACGGCGAGTGAGCGTTCGGCGGCGACGACGGCTTCGTCGAGATGACCGAGTTGGCGGCAGGCGGCAGCCTGCCAGTGACTGGCGGCCATGATCCCGACCGGTGTCCCTCGTCGTCGGGCGGCTTCGAGTGCGGCGTCGGCCACCTCCTTGCACCACACGTAGTCGTCGATCCAGTAGATGCCGGCGGCGACGAACGCAAAGGCCATGCCGTGATCGTGAGGGTCGACGAGAGGGTGGTCACGGAGGGCTGTTGTGGCCAGTGCTCGTACCCGGTGGGGGTCGTGGCCGGCGGTGGCCATGCGGCTGGCCAGGCGCGCCGAGAGGATGGGGTCGTCGGGCAGGCGGCCGGCCTGCGCGGCGGCCACCAGCGGTTCGAACCTGGCCAGTGCGTCGGCCCGTCTTGGTGCATCGCGGCTGGCGGCGATGAGGAGGGCGGCGAGCAGTGCCTGGGCGGTAGGTCCGTCGGCGATGGCCTGGCCCAGGCCCTCCTCGGCGGCGGTTGCTGCGTGTGCGAACGCTCCTCGCAGTATGAGCAGCCGGGACAGGGCCAGGGAGGCTTCGGCCCGCCTGTCCGGTTCGTCGATGAGGGTCAGGGCGCCGGCCAGCGCCTCATAGGATCCGGCTTCTGCGTTGGCAGCGGCGGCCAGGGCCGCTGCCACCCTGAGCGGCGCGAGCTCGCTGTCGGCTGGTGGTTCCTGTAAGGCTCGGGCGAGGAATTGGCTCGCGGCGCGGTGTTCGCCGGCCGCCGTGGCGGTGACGGCCGCGGATCGAAGGGTGCTGACCACCCAGGGGTCGCCCTGGGGCCGGCAGGCGAGCAGGTGGGCGGCAACCCTGGCGTCGGGTGCATCGGAACCGGCGAGCAGCTCGGCGGCGGCGCGGTGGGCGCGACCCCGAGCGAAGGAGGGAACGTCGGCGGCGATGGCCGCCCCGATGAGGGGGTGGGTGAAGGTGAGGGGGTCCGCGGCGTTGATGAGGTGTGCGCCGGCCAGCGCATCGGCGGCGTCCTCGGAGGTGTCTCGGTCAAGGTCGGCGAGGGTGGCAACCCGATGGAGGGGGCTACGGTCGCCGAGCACGGCGAGGGATCGGGCCAGGGCGACGGCGGGTACGGGGAGGCGGGCCAGGCGGATGAGGATCGACCGTGCCGCTGCGGAGGGCACGAGCCGATCGATGCCGGCTGCCGTCTCCGCCGTGGCCGGGACACCCTCGCCGGCCAGATCGTCCAACAGTGCCGTCAGGAAGAACGGGTTGCCGCCGCTCGCCCGACTGCAGGCCTGAGCGAAGGGGGGTTCGGCGTCAGGGAACGCCACACGCACCAGGCGTTCGCTGCCCTGGTCGCTGAGCGCGGCGGGTCGCAACACCTCGGCCAGGGGATGAGCGACGAGATCGTCGAGCAGCGACGCTGCGCCTGGGTCGTTGGGCCGAGAGGCGACCACGAGCAATGCAGACAGGGACCGCAGGTGGCTGACCAAGCGACCCAAGAAGCGCAGGGAGCCCTCGTCGGACCAATGGGCATCGTCAAAGGCGAACACCAGCGGTCGGCCGTCGCCGCCGTCGTGGACGCCGGCGGAGAGGTTCTCGGTCAACCAGTACAAGCCTTCGATCACGCCTTCACTGCCCGGCGGGCCCGTGGCGACGGCATCGGGTCGAGCGAAGAGGCGCCTCGCCGGGCGGGCGGCGCCGTCCAACAGCGCGGCACGCCGTCGCGTTCCCACGGTCGCCAGGACGGGCCCGAAGAGCTGCCGGGCGAGGCCGAACGCGACGGGGCGGTCGAGCGCAGTTGCCGCCGCGGACAACGTCACCATGTTCGCCTGCTCCGCCTGGGCGAGGACATGGGCGATCAGGGTCGACTTGCCCACCCCCGGAGGCCCTTCGATGACCACCATGCGGCCCAGCTCGGACAAGGCCCCATCAAGGATGGCGATCTCCCGGTCCCGTTCTATGAGCAGCGATGGGGGCCGACCTGGGTGGCAAGAGCTGGACATCAACGGTGGGGACACTACGCGGGAGCGCTACTACCGGGGGGCGTGTCGTTAAGTCCGGGGTGCGCTCCCGGGGGTCGTGTGGGCCGCGCCCGGCGATACTCGTCTCCATGGTCACCCACCACGCCTGCGCGATCCGGATGGTCGTCGAGGTGGAGCGGACCGTCGATCCGATCGAGGGGCGGATCTGTCCGCCAACTGGAGCGCCTCAGCCCTTTGTGGGATGGCTGCAACTGGTCCAGGTCCTCGACCTTGCCCTCTCGGCAATCCAGAACAAGGAGTAAGCAATGACGAGCAGCGAGCCCCGACCAGCTCAGAGCAGCCGCCGGCGGCGACGCGGCGCGTCGCTGAGGGCGGCAACGTTGGGGTTGGTCGCGGTCGTGGCCATGGTCGCCGCCCCACTGTCCGGTTCCGCATCCGCGGACGCTGCTGGGGCACCGGTGGTGACGACCGGCGAGCCGACCACCGTCTACACGACCGGGGCGGCGGTCACGGCGACGATCAACCCCAACGGGACCGACACGCTCTACCAGATCGCCTACGGGCCCGCAGGTGGGACCCTGAGCTCGATGACGCCGAACATGGATGCCGGGGCGGGCTCCAGCGCGGTGACCGTGCCGGTCGTGTTGGAAGGGCTCAGCCCGAACACGGCCTACAGCTACCAGGTGTCGGCATTTGTCAACGCAACCGGCACCGCGTATGCGGGCAACATCGTGTCGTTCACCACGAACCGACTGCCGTCGGGGCCGGCGCAACCGATCGTGCCCCCGGCAGATCCTGCGGCGAACGGGATCTTCGACGGCACGTGTGCGACCGATGCGACGTGTGTCAGCGATGTCAACGGCGTCCGGGCCGCCCAGGAGAACCTGGGCCCGATTGCGTTGCCGACCAACTGGGCGACGCTGACCCCAGCGGAGCAGCTGTTCGTGTTGACCAACCTGGAACGCACCAGTCGGGGCGAACCGGCCATCCCCGACCTGGTCAACACCTATGACGCCAGCGTCCAGACCGGGATGCTGACCGACAAGGATCCGTTGCTCGCCGGTGTGCCCGCTGGGAGCTCCATCTGGGGCCAGGGCGCCACTCCCACCGCGGTCATGTACGGCTGGATGTATGCCGATGGGCTGAGCACCACGCCTGGCTCCGGCAACGTGGAGTGCACCCCGACGAACTCGTCGGGCTGCTGGGGGCATCGCAACAACATCTTGGCCAACGCCACGGCGGGCTCGGGCAACCCCAACGAGATGGACGCCGTCGCCGGCACCGACAACAACGGCCAGCTGTCCTACGCGGCCACCTTCGCCGTCGACCCGACCCCGCCCCCCGCGGGATCGCCGGCGCTGGTCTACACGTGGGCTGCCGAGCAGCCGTTCCTGGCCGGCGGGTCAGCCGCCCCCACCGGCCTCAAGGCGCCCGAAGGAAGGGTCTGCAATGACTGCAACCCCCCGCTGGTCTATGACGGCGGTGCGCTCATGGGCACGGCCACCACGGTGGGCGAAGCCACCGTGACGCCGATCTTCTGGTCGCCCGGCGGGCCCAGCGACTACTCGCCGGCCTACACCAGTCTCATCAACGGCTACCTGACCAACGTGGACGCCGCCAGCGGGAGCAGCGACAACGTGTACTCGGTCAACACGGAGTACTACCAGACGATCAATGGTCAGAACACCAACATCAAGTACCTGATCCACGCCGGCGCCGAGCACGACGACACCAACACCTACCCGACCGAGGGCTGCAAACCCGCCCCCAAGTACACCGCATGTGTCACCGACGCCCAACTCCAGACCGAGCTGACCGCCTATCTGACCGCCAACAACCTGCCCACCGATAGCGGCCACCTCTACCCGGTGTTCTTCCCCCCCGGGGTGGAGACCGTCAAGGGCAACTCCAACTCGATCTCGGGTTACTGCGGCTACCACAACGCCTTCGCCTCCCCGAGCGGGCAGGTCCTCTACGGCAACGAGCCCTCTCCCATCGACGGCTGCCGCAGCGGGGGGCAGACCCCCAACGGGGACCCGAACGCCGATGCCGCCATCGACACGCTCAGCCACGAGATCAATGAGTCGATCACCGACCCCTCAGGCGGCTGGACCGACAGTGCCAAGCCGGCGAACGAGAACGCCGACGAGTGCGCCAACAACTTCGGCGTGCCGCTTGGTTCCACCGATCCCAACAACCCCGACACGACCCGCTACAACCAGGTCATCAACGGCGGCAGGTACTACACCCAGGAGGAGTTCTCCAACGCCAGCTACGCCACCGGGGAGTTCAAGGGCTGCGTGCAGAGCGCGGCCCAGGTCGCTGCGGCCACCGCAGCAGCGGGCGGGGGTGGCCAAGCCGCCCGAGTCAACGCCCAGAGACCGGCCGCAGCCCGCAACGGCACAACACCGGCGGCTCCGAGCCTGAACACGGTCAACGTCGACGCAAACGTCTACACCTTGGCCGCGGATGGAACGTCGACGGCGACGGTCACGGTCAGCGTCTCCGACACCAACGGCGACCCGGTGGCGGGCGACGACGTCAGCCTCATCACCGCCAACCTTGACGGCACGCAGGCACTCTGCGGCACGCCGAGCCCCATGAAGGGACGCACCAACGCCAACGGGGACCTGGTCCTGACCTACCGGGCATCAACGGACAACGTGTCCTGCGACGTGGTCGCCACCGAGGGCAGGACCGGCCAGTCCAGTGCGGTCCAGATCGAACAGGGCAGCGCCGCCCAGAACGCCCCGACGATCAACGTGGACTTCCCATCCAACGTCACCGCCGGCGCCCCGCCGGTCACCTTCACGGCCCAGTCGTCCAACCCGTCCGCTCAGCCCGTCCCCAACACCCGCTTCGACCTCATCATCACCGGGGACAACACCGCTACCCAAGGCGTCGACGCCAGGCAGGTCCACCTGTCGGCCAACGTCGGCCCGTTCGGACTGTTCGTCCCCGTTCCGCTGTCGGGGAGCACGGTTGGCGACGGCGAGATCGACGGGTACGTCCCCCCCCGAGCTCCTGCTCCCTACCCGGCGGGCGGAAGCGTGACGACCACGTTCAGGCTGTCCGTCGACGCCAACACCCCCACCTCGGCGACGACCGGCACCGCCCTGACGGCCGAAGCGGACTTCGACCAGATCAACCCCGCAGATGGTGCCAACAACACCCTGGACTACTCCGTCAGCGACATCACGATCGGCAAGGCCACCCCACCAGGCGCGTACAAGCCTCTGACCCCGACACGGATCGCTGACACCCGGACCGGGTCGGGCAGACCCCTTGCCGGACAGACGCTCCCTGCGGGCGGGACGGTCACCGTCAACGTCGGTTCCCAAGTCCCCTCCACTGCGACTGCGGTCGCCCTGTCGGTCACCGCAGTCGACGGGAGCAAGGCCGGCTTCCTGGCCGCCTACCCAGGAGGAACAGCCTCAGGGACAACCGAGTCGATCCTCAACTTCGTGGCCGGCGGCGAAGGATGCACCACCGCGAACTGCGTCGTTCCCAACCTGGTGATCACCAAGCTTGCCGGCGGCCAAGTCACCATCAAGAACACCAACGCCGCCGGGGGGACCGTCAACGTGGTCGTCGACCTCGAAGGCTTCTTCGACCCGACGGGTGCCACCGCAAGTGGCGCCGGGCACTACAGCGCGGCGCCGGTCCCGACCCGTCTGATCGATACCCGATGCACCGAGTCCCCGCCCACCACGGGCCTCTCCCGAGCCGATTGCAACGCTGAGCACCTCCTGGCGGCAAATGCCACCAAGGCCACGGTGCCCTCGGGCGGGACGCTCAAGGTGGCCACCGGCCTGAAGGGGGCATCCGCAGCAGTCGTCGAGCTGACGGCCACCAGCACCACCGCCAAGGGGTACCTGACCGCCTACAGCGGCACCGGCACCCGGCCGATCGCCTCCAACGTCAACTTCGTCGCCGGCCAGACGGCGGCAAACCGGGCCATCGTGCCCGTCGGCACGGACGGTTCCATCAACATCTTCAACTACGCAGGGAGAACCGATGTGATCGTCGACCTGGTGGGGTCGTTCTCCGATGCCACCAGGTCGCCGAGCGCCGGGGCCCTGTTCACCCCGGTCGACGCCACCAGGCTCGTCGACACGCGCAGCACAACCGCCGTCGGTCCCGGAGGTACCCTTGCGGTGCCCGTGGCCGGGCATGCGGGTATCCCTGGCGAGGTGAACGGCCAGCCCACCGCGGCGGCGCTCAACATCACCGAGGCCGATTCGACCCGAGGTGACTTCCTCACCGTCACCCCCAACCCCATCACCCCGCCGGCCACCACCTCGGACCTCAACTTCGCCGGCGGCCAGACCCGGGCCAACGCTGACATCGCCACCCTCAACGCCCGTGGCGGGATCAACGTCTACAACCATGCCGGAAACACCAATGTGGTCGTCGACGCCTTCGGCTACTTCGCCGCCGCCAGCGGATGACCCCATCGAGGTCCAGTTGGATGAAGGTGGCGGTCGGCGTTGGGGCGCGCCTCGGCGGCACCGATCCCTGCCGCCATCATCGAAGACGTCGTGTGCGTTGCGCTGGCGGGCGGTGTCCTGTGGCTGTCGAAGCGCCGCTGACTCCTCGGTCGACGATCCCGGCCAGTTGTAGGCTCCCGGCCCCACATGGCTCACCCCAGCCTCGTCGTCGAGCGAGGCCCTGAAAGGAATCACTCAATGGCAGATCCCACCCACCCCCTCTCCGGCAAGGTCGTGGTGGTGACCGGGGCGTCATCGGGGATCGGCGAGGCCACGGCCAAAGCTCTGGCCGACGCCGGCGCCTCGATCGCCATCGGCGCCCGACGAGCCGACCGCCTCGATGCCCTGGCCTCCCGTCTACGCAAGGGCGAGACGAAGGTAGTCACCCTCGACCTCGACGTGACCGACGAGCAGGGGTGCCGTGCCGCCGTGGAGCGGACCCGCTCCTCGCTGGGCGCCCCCGATGTGTTGGTCAACTGCGCCGGCCTGATGCTGCTGGGTCCCCTCGTCGGCGCCGACACCGAGGACTGGCGGCGCATGATGTCGACCAACGTCCTTGGCCTCATGTACATGACCCACGCCGTCATCGGCGACATGGTGGAGCGGGGGTCGGGCCACATCGTCAACATCTCCAGCGTCGCAGGGCGGGTGGCCCGCTCCGGCGCAGGTGCCTACAACGCCTCCAAGTGGGCGGTCAACGCCTTCAGCGAGTCCTTGCGCCAGGAGGTCACGGCCAAGGGCGTGCGGGTCACCATGATCGAGCCGGGGGCGGTGGAGACCGAGCTCAACGACCACATCACCCACGCCGACAGCAAGAAGACGTCGGAGGAGACCTACGCCTCGATGGACTCGCTCCACGCCGAGGACATCGCCGCCGCCATCCTCTATGCGCTGCGCCAGCCCGGCCGGGTGGCCGTCAACGAGATCCTGGTGCGGCCCACCGATCAGGTCCAGCCCTGATGACACTGGTCCGCGTAGCAAGTGCTCGGAACCTCAGGGTCAAGGTGGGCGCCGGAGCGCAGATAACCCATTCCCGGACGCTTGACAAATCGGCTCGTGCGTGGCCAACCGCCTCTCTCTGCTAGCACCCGGTGCAAGGGACGCACCTCGTTCGCGTCTGGGATCCGCTTACAAAGACCCGCACGCCGCCTCGACGAAGGGCGGCGCGGTCCAAGGTCCGGACACGCCACATGCCCCCAACGAGATGTCCGTATAGCCCCCTCTGCGAAGATCTTCACCGGGCGGGGTATACGGGACACCCCTTCGGGCGTTCTCGCAAGCCGTTCGGCTTGTGGGCACCAGAGCGGTCAAGGCGGCGTCGAATCAGGTGTCGTCGGGACCCGTCTCACTGACCAGTCCGTCCCACGACCACTGCGGGATGCGCAGTCCACCTGGGACGTCAGCTGCGGACCGGTGGTACCGGGACATCGTGGTGGTGGTCGCCCACGCGAAGTAGTCGTGGAGCACCTGTTGGAGCCGGTCGTCGCCGGCGAGGCCGACGTCTGCCATTGCCTGATCGAAGCAGATGATCGCTCGACGGTCCATCTCCTCGTGCGGGCCCTTGCCGCTGTGCATCCGCACCACCGAGGTCTCGTCCCCATACGAGTCTGAATAGGTCGTCGGGCCCCCGAGTGCCTCCGCCCAATAGGCGGCGAGCCGCTGGCTGTGCTCGGGATGGAACCCGTGGCTGAACGCGTGGCTGACCACCTCTTCGGCCATCACGCGGGCATGCCATGCGCGGGCCAAGCGAAGCAGACCGTCAGTCGCGCCCGCGGCCTCATACACCGTCTGCATGTTTCAAGGATGGCACACAGCGCCACGACGACCGACGGCGCACGATCTGAGCGTTGGATCGCCCGGTCGAGGGGCGAGCTGGGCTCTCCAGGCAGGTGACGGCCTCGCGATGGCCAGGTAGTCGGTCAGGTCCAAACAGTGGACTGTCACCTGGCCGGTCGTTCGAGCAGCTCCCGGTCCTCGTCGATGATCCGCAGCACCCGGGACTTGAACTCTGGATCGGCTCGGCGTGCCTCGACGGCCTCGACCAGCGCCCGGCGAACGGTCTTGTTCAAGCTCAGTCCCTCGGCTCGGGCGAGCGCCTCGACGTTGGTGGCCTCGTCATCGGGTAGTCGCACCGTGAAGCTCTTTGCCATGGTGGCGTGCTACCGCTGCACCACGCCCGTCCCGCTCACGGATCCTCCACCGGGAACGCTGCGCAGGTCCCGCGGTCAGACGCCGCAGTACCAGCGTTCGTCGATGTGCTCCTCGACGCTGCCAGGGCTGTCGAAGTGGTGGCGAAACGTGAACGCCACAGGGCTGGGACCGTGTTCACGAAGGTGCTCGAGTCGACCCTCCGCCTCTGCGACGCTCGGACGATGCCCAGAGGGCACCCACCAGAGAACGGTGTAGAGGTCCAGGCGTTCGAACCACGAGCGTCGCTTGCGCATCACCTGGACGTGCGCGGGGTCGTTGTAGACGAACTCTCGCATCGCCTCGAGCGTCTCCCAGACGGTGAGGTTGATGATCAACTGCGGGTCGTCGCCGAAGCCACGCACCCCGGTCGCGTCGCCGTCCTCGGTCTGCATGCGCCAGACGAACCCGGGTGCCCCGTCCGCGCGAGCGTTGACCGGATCCAGCAGGGCCATGAACTCCGCCAGCAGCGGCGTGTCCAGCGGCTCGCGCGCCAACGCAATGTTCACCTCAGCGAGTTCGTGTGACGATCCCATGCCGGCAGGATAGGCCGTCGAGTCCCCGCTTCAAGCGTCGCGCGGTGACCGACATCGAAAGGGATGAGCGTGCGGACGCCGTCCGTGCCTGTCGGCATCCCTGGAGGCGTTGACAAGCTATGTTGTCTGTGTGAGGATCGGCGAGCCGGCACGGAACCACGGCGTAGCCGACCAGGATATCCAGCACTCGATCCGCAACGCCCTACGGCGACGAGACATGGGAGAGAAGCTCACCATGCTCATCGGCCCAGCGTCCGACGGGGCGCTGCTGGAGATAGGCGTTCTCGACTTCGACGGCGATGACCCAGTGGTCGTCCACGCCATGGCGCTTCGTCCGAAGTTCTACCGGTTCCTTGAATGAGGAGGTGATCATCATGCGACACACAGACGACGAGATCGAGCAGGCCGCCCGTCGCTTCGAGCAGCTTGCCGATGACCTGGACCCGGCCACCGCCGAGGTCGAGGATACCGAAGACCTCCGAGCGGTTGCGGCCGCGTCGGAGGCGACACGAGCGGACGAGGCCCGACTCCGGGAGGCCGTCGAGGTAGCCCGCGCTCACGGCAGGTCGTGGAACCACATCGCAGTGGCCCTGGGCGTGTCCCGGCAGGCCGCTCGCCAGCGCTTCGCTCGGCCTGAGATTCGAGGTGTCCCGTAGCCCGATCCCTTGCGGACACCGGCCTGCGGGTCGAAGAGTCCTCGCGGCCGATCACCGTGGGCCGCGGCTCAGCGGGACTTTCCGTGCGGATGTTCCCCAATGGGCCGGCACAACCGCCCGGGTGCCCCTTGACCGAACGAGGCTCGCAAGCCCATGACTTCAGTCGTGGGTCAAGGGTCTTTCCGTTGCCGGGTGGCGTAGCCACCCGGATGGTTGTCTCACCCTCCTGCGATGATGTGTCGGTGGGCTACCGCTC
>JALYZO010000089.1 GCA_030945745.1 Actinomycetota bacterium | reverse complement strand
GCGCGAGGCCAACGGGTGGGCCGCTCGTCCGGGCCGGTTTGCCCACGGCACCCGGCGGACCGCTGCGGGGGTGACGTGGCGTGAGCGGCGCCAGGCCCGCCTGGAGGATCGCCCCGTGGTCCGCAGCGGAAACCGCCGACGCCAGCCCGGTTCACGACGCCCCTGACCGTCCTGGGGCCTGCGGGGACGTCGCGGTGGACCTGAGGCCTGCACGAGGCTGGGATCTGGCCCAGGGCATCCGCCGGCGGAACCCGGTGCCGCGGCCCGCCCTGTCGCCGGCGTCGAAGCTGGCCGCCTTCCGCCTGGGGTCGGCGGCCGCCTCCGTCCTTCCCGGCGCCGTCGCCCGGTCCATGGCCGAAGGCGTCGGGCTGGTCGCCGCCCGGATGGGCGGGCCTGGCGGCGTGGCCGCGCTGCGCGTCCGCAGGGGCCTGGTGCGCGACCACCTTCGTCGGGTCTACGGCCCCGACATCTCGGAGATGTCCCTGGCGTTGAGGGTGGACGAGGCCTTCGCCTCCTACGCCCGGTACTGGGCCGAGAGCCTGCGCCTTTCCAGCCTCACCGCCGACGAGGTCGACGCCGGCATGTCCTTTCGGGGCATGGGTCACCTGCAGACGGCGCTGGTCGCAGGCGGCGGGGCGATCCTCGCCCTTCCCCACCTCGGTGGCTGGGACTGGGGGGGCATGTGGATGGCTCGCTCCACCTGGCCGGTGTCGGTCGTGGTCGAAGCCCTCCGGCCGCCGGAGGTGTTCGAATGGTTCGTCGAGTACCGGAGGCGCCTGGGCATGGAGGTCATCCCCCTCGACGGGGCGGCGGCGGGCGCCTCGATGCGGGCACTGAAGACCGGTCGGGCCCTGTGCCTGCTGTCGGACCGAGTGGTGGGCGACACGCCCGGCATCGAGGTGGAGCTGTTCGGGGCGCCGACCAGGCTCCCGGCCGGACCGGTGACCCTGGCGCTGCGCACCGGGGCTCCGTTGCTGCCCTGCGCCGTGTACTTCGACGCCGGCGCCTCCGGCCACCTGGCCGTCGTCGAGCGCCCCATGGTCCTGGAACGACGGGGCCGCCTGCGCGACGACGTGCGGCGCGGCACCCAACAGCTGGCTCAGCAACTCGAGTTGCTGATCCGCCGGGCGCCGACGCAGTGGCACATGATGCAGCCCATCTGGTCGGGAGATCACGAATAGGCAGGTCAGAGCACCTTTCTACTTTTCAGTCTTCAGCCGTAGTCCTCAGCTCAGCCGTTTCCGCGTGGGGGAAAGGCGCCACGACAGACGCCGTCCTCCGTAGGTGGGTCACCAACCGTCGGGAGCGGCCCAGAGAACCGGACCAGCGGTCTCCCGACGCCCCCCCGGTCAGGGGTTGCCTTAGCTCACCGGCGCCATCTGTGGGAGGAAAGCCTCCACGATGTCGGGTGCGAGCTTCGACGATGCCCTGCTTAGGGCGGCGAATGAGGTCCATCGACCAAATGTTGTTGAGGTCGCGAGAAAGTGTTCGGGGGCTGGCTCCAGCGTACATCGCTGCCAGCTTCGGATTCAGGCCCCGAAGCTCGCTTCGGGACACCCCGCCGCGCATCGGGAGAGCGAGCACCAGGGTCCGCTGGCGGTCCATGGCCTTGGTGTTGGGTTCCCGACGAACCGCTCGTGAACGTAGTTGACCCACGCGACCTGCATCTGCTGGTCACGGATCTTGCCGATGGCCTCCCGTATTCCGTCGACGAAGCCCTGTACGGCATAACCCAGGAAGCCGGAGAACTTCCCCGGGCTCTTACTTGCGGTTGTCAGCTCACGGTAATAGCGGTCCCTCGTCAGGCTGTAGTGGTTCGAAAAGAGGTGGCCTGCCGGCATCGGCACCATGCCGCATTGTGCGAGGATCACGAACTCCACGAGGGGAGCGGTGCGCCCGTTTCCGTCGCCGGACGGGTGGATCCAGGCGAGGTAAAGGTGAGAGAGGATTGCCTTGACCATGGTCTGGGCAAACCACATCTCCGGATCATCGCTCTCGACAGTGGGCCCTTCAACCAGGGCCCGCCGCCCCGTCACTCGACGAGCGCCACCCATCTGATATGGACGGCGTCAAGGAATGGTGCTTGCCGGCTCCGAACCCCTTGTCTCGCACGGCGGGTTCTGTAAGGATTGCTCTCGGGGCCTACGAAGGGGGAAGCATGTACGCCGTGTTTACTGAGGTCAACGCTGAGGAGTCGCACGCCGAGGTTGGCCGGCGGTTCTTGAACGAGACGGCGGTGCCCATGGTGAAGGAGCATGGAGCTAACGCAGCGTTCTGGCTCGCTCCTCAGGGCGGCCGAGGGGTCAGTGTGGTCGTGTTCGACTCCGAGGACGAAGCGCGTAAGGCCGCTGAACCGCTGAAGGTGGGAGACCAAGCTGGGCCTGATCCCGAAATTACCTTCAAGACCGTGGAGGTCCGGGAAGTCATCGCTCACCTCTGACCAACTGGGTCGCCCAGGACCGGTTGGCGATAGCGAGGTACCGGATCCCGAGGCGGAGGGGGTCTACACTCTCGGCAATGGAGATCCTCTGCGCCGCCTGCGGCTGCCTCGTCGACCGTGGCGTACGAGTTGCTGTTTGCGATACCACCGAGTGCTGCTGTCAGCACCTGCCCGTTCGCTCCTGACGAGGAGCAGTGGCTCAGGCATGCAGGCGCCCGGCGGGCCCTACTTGCCGTACTGATTCTGGAACTGGTTGTTGCAGGACTGGATCTGCGCCTGGTCGTTCCCCGCCTGGCTCAAGCAGTTCTGCAGGTTCTTGACCGACGACGAGTTAAAGAACGAGACGCCAGCGACAACCAGAGCAACGACGATCAGGATGCCGACGACGCCTGTGATGATCCCTGCGACCGCCCGACCTCGACCGTCGACCAAGCCCCGCTTGGCGCGCCCGGAACCGATCACGCCGAAGATGATCGCCAGCAGCCCGAGGAGGACACCGCCGATCACGGTGATCCCGAGCACGATCGAGAGAATGCCGAGCACAAGGGCGGCGGTAGCCATGCCGTTGCCCCGTCGAACTGGAGGCCCCGGCGGGTAGGCGTCACCGGGCGGGTAGCCCTGTCCAGCCGGGTATGTCTCGCCCGGATAGTTCGCCCGCCCGACGGGTGGTCCTTCAGGATGGCCGGGCGTTCCCGCTGGCCCGTGTGGATCGTCGAAGGTCATATGCTTAATTGTGCCCCCGCTGACAGAGTTGAACCACCTTCTTCACGAGACCCGCGCCCTGGTGGACTGCAGGAGATCGAGGCCCGGGTGGTGGTGCAGGTCGACGGCGGCCGGCCTGAGATGTTCGGCGGGTCTGCTTGTTGTTGGGCGGTCAGGGCGCGATCAGGTGGCGCCCCCGGTGTCGTTGGGTAGAACCTGAGCATGAGCGAATCTCAGCCGGCCGATCACGCCATGGGTCTGGAACTCCAGATCGAGGAGCTGATCGAGCAACAGGAGCGCGCCATCAGGCAGGGCCGCACAGATGATGCCCGGAGGTTGGGACAGGAGATCGAGGAGTTGCAGATGGAGTTGGCGGCCACAGCCGAGCGCGTCGCAGACCAGGGACCTGTGCGGGACCAGGGCCCGGAGCTTCTCTACGCAGAGGAACTCGCCGTCGAGGACCACGAGCAGTAGGGCCTCTCGGGGAGCTGCTGAGCGACCCGGATCCGGGACGCCGGGGTCTGATGGCCCCATAGGTGGGGAGGCTCTCCTGCTGTGCTAGGACGGGTCGGGATCAACGGAGGATGGCCATGAGAAGCCTCGAGTGCCCCGGGCCCGGGTCACAGCGCAGACGTATCCCACTGGGGCGGGCCAGGGAGCTGGCGGGGGCGACGGCGTCCATCTGGCTGGGGGACCGAGGCTGAGGCCGCTGCGCGTCGGCCTGGTGTGCCCCTACAGCCTGACCCTCCCGGGCGGGGTGCAGGGCCAGGTGCTCGGCTTGGGCGAAGCGCTCCGCCGCCAAGGCATCGACGCCCGGGTGCTCGGACCCTGCGACGGACCGCCGCCGCATGCCGCGGTCACTCCTCTGGGCAACTCCGTCCCCGCCGCCGGCAACGGCTCGGTGGCCGCCATCGCCCCGGATCCGGCGTGCGTCCTGCGGACCATCCGGGCCCTCCGGGACGAGGAGTTCGATGTGTTGCACCTCCACGAACCGCTCGTGCCCGGTCCCACGCTCACCGCACTGGTGTTCAGCGAGGCACCGTTAGTGGCCACCTTCCATCGTTCCGGGGAGAGCTTGGGGTACCGGGCGGTGCGCCCCCTGGCTCGGTTCGTGGGCGACCGGGTGGCGGTGGGCGCGGCGGTTTCCGAGGAGGCGGAGATCACCGCCCGCAACGCCATGGCCGGGCACTACGAGCGGGTGTGGAACGGCATCGACACCTCCGCCTACGACGCCGCCGTGCCGTGGCCGTCGGGGGGGCCGACCATCGTCTTCGTCGGTCGCCACGAGCCCCGCAAGGGCCTGGCCATGCTGGTGGCAGCCATGGCCGGCCTCGGTCCAGACGTCCGGCTCTGGGTCATGGGCGAGGGACCGGAAACTGCCCGGCTGCAGGGCCAGACCCAAGCGGATCCGCGCATCGAGTGGCTGGGCATGGTCGACGAGGTGGAGAAGGTGCGACGCCTGCGAGGGGCTACGGTGTTCTGCGCCCCTTCGCTGGCCGGGGAGAGCTTCGGCGTGGTCCTGCTCGAGGCGATGGCCGCCGGCAACGCCGTTGTGGCGAGCGACCTCGCCGGGTACCGCAACGTGGCGCGGGGGGGCGCCGAGGCCCTGCTGGTGGCGCCCGGCGACGTGGCGGCGCTGACGTCAGCCCTCCGCCAGACCCTGGCCGGCGGTCCTGCGGCCGACGCCATGGTCGACGCCGCGCAGCGCAGGGCTCAGCACTTCTCGCTGGACGCCCTGGCCTCCCGGTACCTCAGCCTGTACCGCCAGGCGCTGGCCACCGCGCCGGGGCCGGCTC
>JALYZO010000076.1 GCA_030945745.1 Actinomycetota bacterium | reverse complement strand
CCTCAAGGCCGCGGAAAGCAGGAACGACTGAACCGCTACATCCGCGAGGCGTTCCTGGCCGAAGCGACCCACCACGGCATCGACAGCCTCGAAGCGTTGAACGATCTCTTCGCTGCGTGGGCCGAGGCCGTGGCGAACCGGCGCACCCACGCCGAGACCCACGAGGCGCCCATCGAGCGCTTCGAGCGGGGCGGCCCGCACCGAGGGGTCGATCCTGACCGCCTGGCCGAGGCGTTCCGCTGGTCGGTCACCCGCAAAGTGACCCGAACCGCGACGGTCCCCCTCGAGGGCAACGCCTACGCGGTGGATCCCTCCCTTGTCGGCCGGCGCGTGGAACTGCGCTACGACCCCGAAGACCTCACCAAGATCGACCTCTACTACGAGGGCCGCCCCGCAGGGGTCGCCACCCCGTTTGTGATCGGCCGTCACACCCATCGGGCCGTGCCCCAAGCAGCGCCGCCGGCACCGGCGCCCACCGGCGTGGACTACCTCGGCCTGGTCGCCGCCGCCCACGAACAAGCCGCCGGCACCGGCACCAAGATCGACTTCGCCCAGCTCGCCATCTTCAACCCCGACGACGACAGCGAGGCTCGATGAGCCGGGCGCCGTGGGTCGCGCACTTCGGCCTCAAACGCACCCCCTTCGGAAAGTCCATTCCGGCCAGCGACCTCTACACCCGCCCCGCCCATCAAGAAGCCATCGCCCGCATCAACTTCTGCGTCGTCGAAAACGCGCTCGGCGTCGTCACCGGCGACGTCGGCGCCGGCAAGACCGTCTCAGTCCGAGCCGCGGTGTCCGCACTCGACCCGACCCGCCACCAGATCATCTACATCTCCAACCCCGCCTTCGGCACCAGAGGCCTCTACGTCACCATCGTCAGAGCCCTCGGCGACCAACCCCGCTACCAGCGGGCCGAGCTGATGGTCCAAGCCGCCGACCTGCTCGCCGCCGAGACATCCGAGCGCCACCGCCGAGTCGTCTTGATCGTTGACGAAGCCCACCTTCTCGAACCGGCCCAACTCGAAGAACTGAGACTGCTCACCAACGCAGAGATGGACTCCGCCTCAGCGTTCGCCGGCATCCTGGTCGGCCAGCCCACCTTGAACCGCCAGCTGCGCATGGGCACCTTCGCCGCGCTCGACCAGCGCATCGCCACCCGGTTCTCCATCAAAGCCATGGACATCGCCGAGTCCGCCGGCTACCTACGCCACCACCTCGGCCTCGCCGGCAGGAACGAACCGCTCTTCGCGGACGACGCCATCGCCCGGCTACACCGCGTCGCCAACGGCCTGCCCCGGGCGCTCAACAACGCCGCCACCGCCGCCCTCATCGCCGCCGCCGCCGACAACAAAGACCTCGTCGACGACGCCTGCGCCAAAAAAGCCGCCGCCGAGCTCACCCGGGACTGACCATGACCGCCACCCACCGCCACCGCCGAGCCCAGGTCACCATCATCATCGACATCCACGACGAACCCCTCCACACCGTTCTCATCTGGGCCCGCCAATCCGCCCACAACCTCACCGACCAACTCTGGGACCACGGCATCCTCGCCCACGTCGCCCACGTCGAGATCGACAACAATCCCACCCTCAACCCGTGAGCATGCTCATCGTTCGCCGCCGACACATCCACACCGACCGCCGCCGGCCGACGTGCAAACACCGTTGCCGCCAACACCTCTACGGGGGTCGTTGCGACACAGACGCCCTGACGCCACTGGCTGACGATGATGGTTTGCTCCGCCGCGTGCCATGCCACTCGGAGGTGTCGGTCATGGTCGCGACGGTCGGGGATCTCCACCCGCGGCGAGGCCCACCCCATGGTTCGAGTATGGACCCGATCGAACGAGATGTCGACCGAAGCCGGGCCCCGTCACGCCTTCGCCGTCCCCGGGTCGGGGCGTCGAGGTTTCCCCTCCGCGCCGCAGGGAAGGACTGACCTGTGGCCGCCTTCGAAGATGTGGCTGACGAGCTGGCCCGCCTGGCGGAGGCGGGACCGGCCGAGATCTTGAGCGTCGTGGCGGCGGCACCGGTGGCCGTCGGCCTGCCGGTTCTCCCGCTCGACGCCCTGTTCCCACACCACCCGGTCCTGCTCTCCGACCTCGATCAGCGGTCCGACCGGACCCGGACGGGCATCTCCGACTTCTTCGACAGCCTCTCCGTCCGGCCTGATCTGCTCGGTTGGAACACCCATCCCCTCGGTTGCGACCAGTGGCTGCAACTGACCAGTGTTGGCCGGCTGGGGCTGGCTCGCGCCGGCCTGGTCGCTGCGATCCTCTGTCCTTCGGGTGAGCTCCCCGATGTGATACTCGCTGCCCCCGCAGGCCCGGATCGGCCCGGGGCGCCCCAGTATTGGCTTCGGGCTTTTGTTCACGCCGGACAGGCCGTCGGTCTCGGTTCTGCGATGGAGGCCAAGGTCCTCGCTCTGCATTCGATCCTCCTCGAGCGCCTCGGCGTCTATCCGTCGACCTAGTCACCGAGGAGCAACGGCCGGTCTCCGGGCCGCCACCCGAGCGGGACGAGGGCGAGTTATGCGAACCTTGCGGGGTGAGCGTCCGGGTTCGGCCTGCCGTGCCACAGGACGCGCCCGCCCTTCAGGACATCGAGCGTCTCGCGGTTCAGCGGTTCAGGGGCGTCGACCTGGACCGGGTCGCCGACGACGAGCCGCTGCCACTGGAGGCCCTTGTCGGGTATGCGACCACGGGGCGAGCGTGGGTGGCCGTCGATGAGCAGGCTGCGGCAGTCGGCTATGTGCTCGTCGAGGAGGTCGATGAAGCGGCCCACATCGAGCAGCTCAGCGTCCGGCCCGACCACCAGGGCCGGGGTACGGGGAAAGCCCTGATCGAACGAGTG
>JALYZO010000040.1 GCA_030945745.1 Actinomycetota bacterium | reverse complement strand
GGCCATGTGGGTGGCCTTCACCGACCTTCTTCCCTTGATCGGAGCCACCCTGGGCGCCGTCCCCACCATCGGGATCGCCCTGCCGCACTCGACCACCGCCGGGGTGGGGATGGCGATCGTCTACTTCGTGTACCAGCAACTGGAGAACAACGTCCTGTCGGTCATCATCATGTCCAAGACCATCAAGATCAACCAGCTGGCGGCCTTGGTCAGCGTCCTGGTCGGGGCCGAGCTCTTCGGGGTGGTGGGGGCGCTGCTGGGCCTACCGGCCGGAGGAATTCTCCAGGTCGTCGTCCGCGACCTCTGGGATCACAGAACAGGACGACCGAAGGACCAGCCCACGGTGGGGGGGTCTGGGCGACCCGTCGCCGCCGATGCTGACCAGGCGGTCCAGGCCGCCAGTGAGTGAGGAGGCGTTCGGGTCCGACGCCGGAGCCACTACTGGTCGTCGGCAGGAACCACGAGCGGCGAGCGGGCCAGGACGAACACGCTGCCCACGATCACGGCCACGGCGACCAGCTCCACCAGGGCCGTGGACGGATGGACGGCGATGCGTTCATGAAACGCGCCCACGCCGATGAGGGCCGAGGTCAGTGGATCCGCCACGACCAGCAACGGCATGGACGCGTCGAGGGGACCAGCGTGGATGGCGCTCTGGGCCAGCAGGAACCCGAAGCCAGCCACCAGCAGCCATGCGTAGGGCTTCTATGACGTCAGCCCCTCGGTGATCCCCTGATGGAACACGTGCCCCGACGCTTTGGCCAGCGCGGCCGTGACCGCGAAGAGCACGCCACAGGCCGCGCCCAGGCGTCGGGCCCGGGCCCGCCCACGTGCTGGCGGTGCTCCCACGACCAACACTGCGACGACGGCCCCGGCACAGCCGAGTACCGCCACCCACCCGGCACCCCCCGGGCGGCCTCGGCTCGGGTTGGCCAGGCCCAAGAAGGTGGCGAGTCCGACGGCCAGGCCGACGGCGCTCAGCCAGTCGGTGCGACTCAAGCGGCGGTGGGCGACAGCGGCGGCCATGGGCAGGGTGAAGAGCAGCCCGGTGACCAGAAGGGACTGGACCACCAGCAGGGCGCCGTGGCGTAGGGCCAGGAACTGAAGGACGAAGCCGGCCAGGTCGGCCACATTGCCCAGCAGCCACCGCGGACGCCGCACCAGCTCCAGGATCAGTCCGGGGCGCATGGAGTGCTTGGCGTCCACCGTCGCCGCCGCCGAGTGCTGGAGAACTGAGGTCACGCCGAACATCAGGGCGGCGGCCAGGGCCAGAACGATCGACTCCGGATGGGCCAGGAGGTGGCGATTGTGATGCATCTCTTCACCGGTCTACCCGCAGCAGCCCCCGGACCCCGCGCAAGAGCATTCGCGAGGGCCAACGAGGTGTGGCCGTCGAGCCTCGCACCGCGAGCCCGGCCTGGGGAGCCAGCAGGGTGTCCCCGATACAACAGCGCCTGACCCGTCCGGCGCCGTCACCTACCGCCGGCCCGTGACACATAGCACCGAGCCACGAGCACCGGTCAGGATGATGGCGTGAGCGCTCTGCCGCCGGCCGTCATGCCGAGGATCGATGACTACCTCGATGCCGTGGACAACGCGGTGCCGGGCTTCGTCACCGGTCTCTACGTCACGGGATCGATCGCCCTCGACGACTACCAGCCCGCCATCAGCGACATCGACGCCGTCGCTGTGTGCAGTGGGCGGCTCGACGCGAGCCAGTGCGGGACGTTGGCGCGGCTCCACAAGGCCCGGCCCAAGGTGGACGTGCTCTACGCCACTGCCGACGACTTGGCCGCTGATCCCCGCACGCTGTCGCTCCCATGCTCGATCCTGGGCGAGTTCAAGCCGACCAACGCGTTCGCCGCCAACCCGGTGGAGTGGCGCACCCTCGCCACCAAGGCGGTTGCGGTGCGAGGCGGACCACTCGATGCGGCGAGGATCTGGTCCGACGCCGACGCCCTCCGGCGGTGGAACCTGGCCAACCTCGACGACTACTGGGTCGCGAAGACCAGCGAGGGCGAACGGGTGAGGCCGGAGTTCTGGGCCCGGTGGGAGTCTGGGCTGCAGTGGGTCGTGCTCGGCATCTCGCGGCTTCACCACACCATCGCCACCGACGAGGTCGTCTCCAAGAGCGCGGCGGGCGTCTACGCCCTCGGCATCACCGACGGCGAGTGGCACGACGTTGTGCGGGCGGCCATAGCCCTGCGCGTCGACCGGCAGGCCCAACTCCCGAAGGGGCCCGAGGCCCTGGTCACTGACGCCATATTGCTCGCGAGATGGCTCCTAGGGGATGCCCACCGCATAGGCGACGGGTGAGCCTGCGCCCGGCAGGGTGCGCTCGCTCACAACCACGTCTTCCTACCTGTGCGGCCCCATCCCTGTATGGCTGGTGATGCCAGCCGGCTGCCGCAGTTGAGGTCATACGGCGGCCAGGACAGCAGCCGTCAGCTCGTCGGTCTGCCTGCGGACCGCCGCGAGGCGCTTCATCTGCTGGCGGACCTTGGTGGGCTCCCGACAGATGCGAAAGGCCATGTCGACGAGCGCCCGGACCATCAAGACCTCCGCGGCACGCCGCCGTTCGTCGGCGTCGAGCTCGATCTGGGTGGCGTAGCCCTCCATGAAGGGGACGGCGGCCCAGCTCGAGCGTAGGACCAGCGCCAGGGATGCATGACGTGGGCCTCGACCTGCGCCGGTCCAGTCGACCAGCACGGGCCCGTCCTTGGTGAACACGGCGTTCTTTGGCACGGGGTCGGGATGGACGAACGCCTCCGGTAGGCCGGTCGCGTCGTCGGCATCGGCCAGGGCCCGCCGGAGCACATCGAGCTGGTCTCGATCGGCGGCTGGGATACGAGGCTCAATGTCCTGCAGCCAAAGCTGGGCGGCACCCAGCTCAGCGGCGGGCGCACCCTCGGCGTAGTGGTGCAACGCACCCGCAGGACGGTCGGCAGCGCCAGCCGGTGGAGCCGTCCGACGAGCGCGCCCAGCGCCATCACCGGGCGTGGCGGCGAACTGGCTTTGGGCGCGACGCGCACGAAGTCCGTTACGAGCACTGACTGGCCCTCGTGGATAAAGAGTGGCTCGGGACCGAAGGGCCGCTCGGCCGGGAACCCGGCTGACTCCAACTGCCGGAGTACGGCAAGGTCCCCGAGCGCGCCGGCATGGTCCCGACGCTCGGAGAAGAGGCGGACGACCACCGGCGCGGCCTTGGGCCGATCGACGCCGAACACTCCGACATCCAGCTGGTGGACCTTGGTGACCGTGATATCGCAGGCCTCTTCGAGGTGCGCCGGGAGCGTGTCGATGCCTCTGCGCTGGTACATGCGCGACCGCGTGGCGTCAAACGAGGGCGCCGGAGGGTCGTCGGGCACTGGGTCAAGGGTATTGCCCCGAGCAGCTCGACGCCTTGGCGAATCTCCGACCGCTGTCCCGGGCCCATGGGATGGCGGCCGTGCCCGGCTTCGGACCACTCGCCCCTATCGACGACATTTCAGCGGGGGCGGCGTGCCCCCCGATCGCTGTTAGGCGAGGGACACCCACGACCGGGATCCGGAGTTGCGTTCGGGTTCTGGAACGCCCGCCGCTTAGTCGTGCCTGACCGCTCGGTACGGCACGGGCCGGGTGCCCGGTAAACGCCAGGCCGGCGGCCGTCGATCAGGTCTGTCCTTCGTTCACGGTTCTCGGCGGCGGTGGTCAGCACAGGGCCAACCACGTCCACGACGCCGCTCTCCCAGCGACATCCTTGTCCAGAATCAGTCGGAGCTGCGGAGGCGATGGCGTCCGTCTCGACGATGAGAGGATTGACCTAGCATGAAGTACGTCCTTTCCAGTTGGAAGATGTACCCCACCGTCGACAAGGCCCAGGCGTCGTTCGAGGCCATCCAGGCTGGGCTTCAGGAGCGCACGCAGCGTGGCACCGTGCTGCCGCAGGTGATCCTTTGTCGGCCCTTCCTTTCCTTGGTGCCCTTCGCCGCCCTCGTCGACCAACCACCTCCTCGCGCTCGGGGTGCAGAACTGCCACTGGGAAGCAGAGGGTCCCCACATGGGCGAGATCTCGCCCCGGATGCTCCAGGGGCTGGTCGACTACGTCCTGGTGGGCCACAGCGAGCGGCGGGCGGCCGGAGAGACGGAGGAGCAGGTCGCCTGGAAGGGTCGCTGCCCGTCGCCCGGCACGGCAATGACGCCGATCCTCCTGGTCGGGGAGGACGATCCGGGTGAGGACGCCATCCTCCGCAGCGAGAAACGGCTGCGCCGGGGGCTGTCTGGCGTCGACGTAAGCACGCAGTCCGTCCTGGTGGTCTACGAGCCCACCTGGGCCATCGGCACCGACGAAACCGCCTCCACGTCGCACGTGAGCCGCTGGGTGACGCATCTCAAGGCTGTGCTCGCCGAGATGGGTGCGACGGAGCCCCGGATCCTGTACGGCGGCAGCGTGAACGACGACAACGTCGACGCGCTTGCTCCGCTCGACGTGCTCGACGGCGTCGGCGCCGGGCGGGCGAGCCTCGAAGCCGCCCAGTTCCTCCGTCTCATCGACCAGATCGCGCTGGCGATGTGACGAGGGGGCGACCGAATACGTCAGATCACCGCGGGTTGCCACCGTCGACCGGGATCCTCTGGCCGCTCCCCGCCGTGGACTCGACTCGGGCGGGCCGGACGCGAGTCAGCAGCCGGCGGCAGGGCGTATCTGCCACGCCGCCGTTCCCGCTGCCATGATCCCGAGCGAGAACCCGCGCGGCGTCGGGGACGCTTGCAGGCCCGCCGTTGAACGGGCGCCGGGATAGAGGGCCGCTACGGGCAGCTGAAACCGGTTTGCGTGCCCGTCCGCTGGCGGGGAACATCGGTCATGGCCGATCCCGCGGATGAGTGGGCGTCGCCCGCCCACGCCCTGTCCTATCTTGAGCGGGCCGACTCCATCCCCCACCGGGGCGAGGGCGAGACCGCCCTGCTCGAACACCTCCCGGCGTCGCCCGGGCGGGTGCTCGACATCGGCACCGGCGACGGGCGGTTGCTCGGCCTGGTCTTGGCCGCCCGCCCCGGGTCCAGCGGCGTGGCCCTCGACTACTCCCCGGCGATGCTGGCCGCGGCCCGGGCGCGGTTCAGTGCCGACCGGCAGCCCGTCGACGTGGTCGACCACGACGTCAATCACCGCCTCCCCGACCTGGGCCGATTCGACGTGGTCGTGTCCAGCTTCGCCATCCACCACTGCCCGGACCTGCGCAAGCGGGCCCTCTACGCCGAGGTGTTCGCCGCCCTGTCGCCCGGCGGTGTCTTCTTGAACCTGGAGCACGTCGCCTCGCCGACCGAGCGGCTGCACGACGCCTTCCTGGCCGCCATCGGCTACAGCCGGGAGACCGAGGACCGCTCCAACATCCTCCTCGACACCGGGACGCAGCTGCGGTGGCTGCGGGAGATCGGGTTCGACGACGTCGACTGTCACTGGAAGTGGCGGGAGATGGCCCTCCTGGCGGGATGCCGCCCAAACTCCGCGGACGGTCCCGGAGGCCCGTAGGTGAGGGGTCGTCGCCATGAGCTGCTGGTGTTGCTGGCGCAGTCGCGGTCGGAGGGCCGTTATCGCTTCCCGGCAGTCGCGCAAACAGCCGGCTGGCCCGTGAGCAGGCAGCGGCCGTCGCGTGGTGCCGACTACTCCCCTCTGCCGACCCCCGCAACGGGCAGCACTCGCTCGTGAATGATCACGGTTAGCCTGCAGGGAAGCAGCATTCGGGGAGACGGGGGCAACTAGTGATTAGGATGTGGCAGAGGGCCGGTCGATTCACTGTCGCTCTGGGCTTGGTGTTCTCGTCGCTCGCGCTGGCCGTATCTCAACAGCCGGCACTCGCCGACACAAACTATGCAGTGACGAGTTCCACTGGGGCTGCCATCGTGCCGGGTACCACCGACGTCGGCAATCACTGCGATGACTGCACAACAGCGATCACCCTGCCGTTTGGCTTCCAGCTGTACGACAGAGTGTTCACCACCGCCAACGTCTCCTCCAATGGCAGCCTGCAGTTCGGCAGTGCCAACCCCGATTTCATCCTGCCCTGCCTGCCTAGCAGTGGATTTTCGTACACCCTATTCCCGTACGGCGCCGACCTCCGGACCGACTTTCTCCCAGCGCCGTTCCCACTTGGCATCTTCACCACGGTGACCGGCTCGGCGCCCAACCGCGTCTTCAACATCGAGTGGCGCGCG
>JALYZO010000035.1 GCA_030945745.1 Actinomycetota bacterium | reverse complement strand
GAGTGGCCATGAGTCAATTGCGGTCCGTCTCCCGGCGCCACCAACCTCCCTGCTTGAACCTCAGTTGGATGCCGATCAAGAACAACGAGATGAAGAGAATGCCACCGACACTGGTGTCCAAGAACAGGCCGAGCAAGAGCGCCACCGCCCCGAGGACCATCGCGATGCCGGGAAAGGCCTCCGTGGCGCTACGACGCTCGCCGTGCCCGTATTCCCCTTCAGTCACCCTGTCAGTAGGGCCGGACAAGATCGCTGCGGCTGCCGGGATCACGATCGATAACGTCAGAAGCGTCGTTTTCGGTCAGTGCGGCGCCCGTCAGGACCGGGAGGGATCGGCACATCCTTTCTGCCTCGACCAACCCGCAGGTGCGACAAGATATGGGGTTGTGGATGCCATGCGGCCTTGGGTCAGAGTGCACGGGGCCTTGGACGGCGTGTCGGCAGAGGCCATCCAAGCAGTCCTGGACGAACTGCCCGAGGGTGCGGTGGGCGAGTACGACCAACAGGTTCGCGCCGTAGTCGTCACGGTCTTCGGCGGCGCAGAGCTCTGTAACGCCGTCCTTCGAGCGCTGAGCGACTCAGGACTCGTTGCGGGTGATCCGCGTAACGAGGACGCAATTCTCAAGTACCTGCCCGAGCGTGCGTCACGACCGGCGTACTGGGACGTTCTAGGAGGGTGGTGTTTTTCTCCGGCGTGAGGGCGGCCTGAGGGTTCGCGATTCGCCCCGATCGGACAGAATTACAGGCATGCGATCGCCCCGGAGTGACCAGCGATGACGGTGGGCTCGGCGCCCCGCCAGGCGGACCTGCTGGTGGGATCGGCGGTGGTCTGCGACGGCCGGGTGGCCGAAAACTCGATCTGGGCCGTCCTGCACCGTGAATGCCACCGGCTGTTCCCCGACGAGGTGTTCGCCGACCTGTTCAGCGAACGGGGCCGCCACAGCGTTCCGCCCTCGATCGTGGCTGTGGTCATGGTGCTGCAACGGCTGTTCGGCCTGAGCGACCGTGAAGCGGTCTCCGCCTTCGAGTTCGACGCCCGCTGGAAGTACGCGGCGGGCGGTCTGGACCTGGACTACGGCGGCTTCGCCCACACCGTGCTGGTGGACATGCGAGCCCGCCTCGCCGCATCGGAGCGCCCCAAGCGCATCTTCGAGGTGACCCTGGAGGCCGCCGGTGCCGCCGGATTGGTGGGGGCCAAGCGGGTGCTCGACTCCACGCCGCTCTACGACGCGGTGGCCACCATGGACACCATCACCCTGATCCGCTCGGCGGTCCGGGGCCTGTTGAAGGTGGCGAGCCCCGCCCTGGAGACCGAACTGCGATCGGTGATGACCAGCGGGGACGACTACGCCAGCGCGTCGAAGCCGCAGATCGACTGGGACGACGCCGAGGCCCGAGCTGCTCTGATCGACAGCCGGTCGGCCGACGGCTACGCCTGCCTGATGCACCTCGACGGTCAGACCCTCGATGCCGAGGTGATCGACGCCGCCGTGCTGCTGGCCACGGTGATGGGCCAGGACCTCGACGAAGCTGACGGAAAGTTCTTCATCGCCCGAAAGGTGGCCAAGGACCGGGTGATCTCCACGGTCGACCCCACCGCCCGCCACGGCCACAAGACCTCGGCCCGAGGCTTCGATGGTCACAAAGCTCACGTCGCGACCGACCCCGACAGCGAGATCATCACTGCCACCAAGGTGACGCCCGGCAATGCCGGCGACGCCAGCGTGGCCGAGGAGCTGATCGAGGACCTCCTCATTGAGACCGCCAAGAAGAAGGCCAACCCCACCAACGACAGCCCCACCAACGACAGCCCCACCAACGACAGCCCCACCGGCGACGACGATGGTCTCTCCGTCGAGGTGCCGGCGGAGATGTTCGAGGACATCGTTGCCGACGCAGAGGCTGCTGGCGCAGCCGACGCGGCAGACGATGTAGCCGCCGGCGAGGGCCCCAAGGCCGCCGAACCCACCGTCTACGGCGACGCCGCCTATGGCACGGGCGCCTTCCAGTCCCGCCTGGAGGGTGCCGGGATCGCCTCGGGATGCAAGACCCAGCCACCATGTTCGCCCGGCGGGCGCTACGCCAAAGACCGTTTCGCCATCGACCTCGACGCCGACACCGTCACCTGCCCGAACGATGTGGTGGTGACGATCCGCAGACACGCCGACGGCGGCGGGACCGCATCCTTCGCCGGGGCGTGTGTCGCCTGCCCGCTGCGGGGCGACTGCACCAACTCCCCGAACGGACGGACGATCAGCATCGGCCCCTATGAGGTAGCTCTGGCCCGGGCCCGGGCGGCCCAGGCTGAGCCGGCGTGGAAGGCGGACTACCGGGCCACCCGTCCGAAGGTCGAGCGCAAGCTCGGCCATCTGATGCACCGCAAGCACGGTGGGCGGCGGTCCCGGATGCGGGGAACACGAAAGATCGACGCCGACTTCAACCTTCTCGCCGCCGCGGTGAACCTGGCCCGACTTGGGGTCCTCGGGTTGCGGTCCACCACCTCAGGCGGATGGGCCTGCGCATGAGACGCGGCGGTTCAGGCCGACATCGGGCCCCCAGGACCCCTGGCCCGCACTTCGGCGGCCAAGAACGCCAACCCGAACGCCGGGTGATCGAACCTCAGCCGGCAACCAATCGCCGCGGAGATGTTCGAGGATCGCCGTGTCTCGGACGTCGATGTTCTCCGACCGCCACTTCACACCAGCCACCTAGACGCCGATTGGGCGATCTGCACAACCTGTAGTTGGTCGACCCCATCCGGGATTGCAAACAGAACTGAGTTGCGGCGCGAGATGCGCCGACACACCGACCGTGTACACGGTGGGCGCGCCGACAACCGGTAGTGACGGTCAATTCTCTCGCGTCAACATTCCATGTTTTCAGTTATGGAGCGGGAAGCACGAGCGTTTGCGATCGAACAACTCGGGCTGATTCAAGCGGTAGCGTCCGGCTCCCGCGGGTACCGCTCGGCGTCAGCGCACGGCGACCGAGATCTACCGGCACTTCCCGGTCGGGCTACTCCCAGCCGAGGTCGGTGTAGGTCTGTCGGTCTACATCCGGGAAGTCGGTCGTATACGTGCACCAGCCCATGTGTTCGTAGTAGAGGGTCATGGCCTCGAAGTGACTCGTCGCTTCCACGGTCCAGAAGGCGGGCTGTCGGTCCGAGCAGCCGCCGAGCGTCCTCTCCCGTCGGGCTGGCGTGGCAGAGCGTCTGCTCGCCGTTCTCCTCAGCCCATAGTTCATGCAACATCGCCGCCACACGGTCGGCGCGGCCCCCCAACAGCGAGAACGGCGCTTCCTCTTCGGGCGTGCAACGCGGGCCGGACCGTCGCCGTGGCGACTCGTTGAGAATGGCGGGGGTCATGTCCGCGCTCGGTCGCAAATGACAGCTGTGTAACTTCTCGTCTCTCGCGGGAGGTAGTATCTGCGGTGAGGTTCCCTGCGTGGCTCAGCTTTGGCGCCCCGCTCGGAAGACCGGCAGGGAGGAACGTCGGTGGTGTTGCATTCGAGAGGTGAACTGGCCAAGCACCTAAACGAGCAGCGCCAGTTC
>JALYZO010000031.1 GCA_030945745.1 Actinomycetota bacterium | reverse complement strand
ACGACGACGAAGACGCTTCGTCACCGCCGTGGTCGACGTGGCCAGCGGACAGCTGCTCGACGTCTTCGAAGGCCGAGACGCCAAGGACCTGCGGGCGTGGACGGCGTCCATGCCTGCCGCGTGGCTGGGGATGATCGACGTCGTGTCTGTCGATCCCCACGAGGGCTATCGGGGCGGCGTGATCAAGCCCGATCCCCTCACCGGTCGGCCCTCCCCGCTGGGTCACGTGGACATCGTCGTGGACCCGTTCCACATCGTGCGCCTGGCAAACGACGCCGTCACCCGGTGCCGCCAACGAGTGCAACAAGACACGGTGGGCCATCGAGGTTGGAAGGGAGATCCCCTCTACGGGGTGCGCAAGCTGCTCCTGCTCGGTGCCGAGCGACTCGACGAGCGTGGCTGGCAGCGCCTCCACGCCGCCCTCGACGCCGGTGATCCCGACGACGCCATCCGCGACTGTTGGGTAGCGAAAGAGAAGGTTCGCGACGTGTATCTGACCGACGATCCCGCTGTCGCTGCCAGCCGTCTCGACGACGCCATCACCTTGGTGCACCGCAGCTGAGTCGGGCCCCGAACTCCGCCGTCTGGCCAAGCTCCTGCGCAGGTGGAGGGCCGAGATCCTCGCTCACCACGTCACCGGCGCCTCCAACGGCCCCGTCGAGGCGATGAACCTGTTGATCAAGCAGGTGGAGCGGGCGGGACGGGGCTTCCGCAGCTTCGCCAACTACCGCCTGCGCATCCTCCTCGCCGGAGGCCGACGACGGCGCGAGACTCAACCAGTCACGAGCATCCGTACCCGCCGTCCCAGGTTCGTCGCGTAGGGCCCCTAAAGGCTGCTCCCCGGTCGCCGTGAAAGGCTTGTCGTTGCCCTCCCCAGTCCGCCGGTGTCTTGTTGAACGATCCGACCGGATGGTCACGCGATGTCGGCGTCGAACCGGCACGCCTCGCCGGATGATCGCCGCTGACGAGCGCTCGCCGGCGGTGTGCGCGACAGTCTTCACAACACTTCCCACGAGAAGGGATCCACATGGCGGACGAGCCAAGCGATATGTCGCAGTACGTACTTCTCCCACCGCACGGACTTCGGGCGACGGCGTCCACTTCCGATCTGGAGGTCCGAGACTTTCTGGTCAGTGCTGAGGACGCCATCGGCGCCCGCGGCTTGAACGTGGAAGGCCGCCAGATCGGGCTGAACGTCATCGACTCGATCAGTCCCGACGGGGCCAAGCTTGTCGAGGCCTCGCCCGAAGCAGCTCTGGCAATCCGGTCGTTGCGCCCGAGCGTGCGCGTCGTCCCACTCCATTGGTACGCGCCCGCCGTTGTTCGCCCCCGCGAGGTCGAGAGGGGGCCCGACCTCCCACAGCAGGCGGCGACGCCCGGCACCATCACCTTGAAGGTGGTATCGAAATCGGACCAGTCACCGATCGTCGGCGCCTTCGTAGTAGCCTTCGTGGACTTCACGGCCCGGTCGGGGGCCCAAGGCGTCACCGACGCTTCTGGCCAGGTGAGTCTGGCGCTGGGTGGGCCAGCTGTGGCGCTGCAGCGCCTGTACGTGTACCCGCTGGGCGCCTACTGGACGCTCATCAAGAAAGACTTCGCGGCAACAGACGGGCTGAGCCTGGCCCTCGTACCCCTCGACCTGGCCTATACCGACAGCCTGCGCAACTTCTATGGCGACGCGAAGGTCTCCGTCGGCGCCGGTGTCACGGTGGGCGTCATCGATACCGGGGTGGCCAACCACCCCGACCTGGTAATCGCAGGCGGCGCCAACACCGTGCCGGGTGAGGACCCCACCGCCTTCGGCGACAACGGCCAGCACCACGGCACCCACGTGGCAGGCATCATCGCAGCACGGGGAACACCGCCGCAGGGCCTGCGGGGGGTGGCGCCTGGCGTCACCCTGCGTGCCTACCGTGTCTTCGGCCAGGGAAACGGCAGTGCCTCCAGCTTCGCCATCGCCAAGGCCATCGACCTGGCCGTCACCGACAAATGCGACTTGTTGAACCTAAGCCTGGGTGGCGGCCCCACCGACCCGGTACTCAAAGCGGCGGTCGATGCCGCCCGCGCCGGCGGGAGCCTGTGCATCATCGCCGCTGGCAACGGCAGCCGGGCCCCTGTCAGCTTCCCTGCCAACGACGAACTGGCTATCGCCGTGTCGGCCATGGGGCGAACCGGCACCTTCCCCACCAGCGCGGCTGAGGCAGACGACGTGGCCGCCCCCTTTGGCAGCGACAAAGCGGATTTCATCGCCGATT
>JALYZO010000197.1 GCA_030945745.1 Actinomycetota bacterium | reverse complement strand
GAGACCGCCGTGGGGGATGCCGCCGACGCTCAGGGGATGGCCCGGTCGACGGGCACGGTGCTGTGCGTGTGCAACCTTTCGCGATTTGCCCAGCCCGCCGAGCTCCCCCTGCAGCGCTGGGAGGGTCTGGTGCCGGTTGAGCTGCTGGGCCGGGTGACGTTCCCGCGCGTCGGGGAGCTGCCGTACTTCGTGACCCTGTCCCCCTATGGCTTCTACTGGTTCGAGCTGACGGATCGAGGCGAGTCGTGACCACCGAGCGCGCCGGCCTGCCCGACGAGGTTCAGACCCTGCTCGGCGCCTACCTGGGCCGACAGCGCTGGTACGCCGGGAGCGAAGAGCCGCCGCCCGACGCCGTGGCGGTCGTCGCCACCCGGGTCCTGTGGACCTCCGAGCCCGAGGGCCACACACTGTGGTCCGTCATCGTCGAGGCCGAAGGTGCCCGCTACCAGGTGCTGATCGGTGAGCGACCGGGAGGCGACATGGCCGACTTCGTCTCCGGGCGCGACGACGCCTTGTTGGGGGCCGTGGGTTCGTGCTACTTCTACGACGCCACCGTCGACCCGGAGATGGCCCTGCACCTGCTGGACGTGGTGACCGAGGGAGCAGTGAGCGCAGAGCGGGTCCGGCCGGTCAGCGTGGAGCAGTCCAACACGTCGCTGGTCTACGACGACCGGGTCATCGTCAAGGTGTTCCGGCGCCTGGCCGAGGGGCACAACCCCGATGTGGTGGTCACCACCGCCCTGGCCGCCGCCGGCTTCGACCATGTGGCCGCCCCGTTGGCGTCGTGGCGGATCGACGACACCGACCTGGCCTTCGCCCAGCAGTTCCTGGCCGGTGGCTCCGAAGGCTGGGCACTGGCTCTGACGTCGCTGCGGGATCTCTACAACGGCGACATCGACGACCCCGGCGAGGCGGGCGGCGACTTTGCCGGGGAGGCGTCGCGCCTGGGGGCCATGACGGCCCGCATGCACCTGGCCTTGGCGGCGGCCTTCGGCATCGAGGCCGACCGGCTGGCAGGCGGGGCCTACTCGGCGTTGATCGACGACGTGGTCCGGCGCCTCGACGTGGTGGTACCTACGTTGGGCAATGACCTCGCCGCCGCCGCTGCCACCGTTGTGGCCAGGCTCCGAGCGGTGCGCCATCCCGGTCCTTCTTTGCGGGTCCATGGCGACTACCACCTGGGTCAGGTCATGCGGACCGACGCCGGCTGGTACGTCCTCGACTTCGAGGGCGAACCGGCCCGTCCGGTGGCGGAGCGCATGGAGTCGGCGTCGCCGGCGAAGGACGTCACCGGGATGCTCCGTTCGTTCCACTACGCGGCGCGCTATGCCCTCCGGGAACGCAGCGACGCCGAGCAACAGGCCCTCGGTGTGCGAGCACGAGCCTGGGAGGACCGCAACCGGGAGGCCTTCACCGACGGTTACCGCTCCGTTGCGGGTGTCGAGGCCCTGCTCCCGGTTGAGGGGTCCGCCGTGTTGGCCGCCTACGAGCTGGACAAGGCTCTCTACGAGCTGGACTATGAGCGGTCGTACCGGCCTGACTGGATGGACATCCCCATCGCGGCGGTGCTGCGAATCCTGGCCGAGGTCGACCAACCACCCCGTCCGGGGCCGGCGTAGTGGACGACGGTGACCCCAGGTACGCCGGGCAGGCTGGGGGGTACAACAGTCCCATGGTGCACTCCGGCGAGTCTTCTGCGCCGCCCGCCGACGATGGGCGACCCCCGGTCCGGCTCGATCCGACAGACGTGGAGCTGATCGTCTCCGGCCGCCATGGCGACCCTCATCGGGTGCTTGGCCGCCAGGAGAGCGTGGTCCGGGCGTTTCGCCCTGAGGCCGCCACCATGCGCCTGGTGGTCTCCGCAGGCGGCGCCGCCGAGCAGGTGACGACGATGACCCGGATCCATCCTGCAGGCCTGTTCGAGGGGCCCATCGGCGGCGACGCCTCCGGCTACCGGCTGGAGGCGGACTATGCGGAACCCCACGGCGACACATCGACGACGTTCCGCTTCGACGATCCCTACCGCTCGTGGCCGACGCTCGGAGACCTCGACCTGCACCTCTTCGGCGAGGGTCGGCACCGCCGGCTGTGGGAGGTGCTCGGAGCCCACCAGCGGACCCATGACGCAATGGAGGGCACGTCGTTCGCCGTGTGGGCACCCAACGCCCGAGCCGTGCGCGTCGTCGGCGACTGGAACTTCTGGGACGGGCGGGTGCACCCCATGCGCTCGTTGGGCTCGTCGGGGGTGTGGGAGCTGTTCATCCCCGGCATCGACCCTGGGGCCCGCTACAAGTACGAGCTGGTGGCGGCCGACGGCGAGGTCATCCTCAAGGCCGACCCCATGGCCAACGCCACTGAGGTGCCCCCGGCCACGGCCAGCGTTGTCGTCGGACCGAGCCGTCATGCGTGGGGTGACGACAGCTGGATGACCGAGCGGGCCATGGGCGATCCGTTGGCCAAGCCCATGTCGGTCTACGAGGTCCACCTCGGTTCGTGGAGGTACACCTCGGACGGACCCGTTGGCGACCAGGACAGCGCCCGCCGACCCCTGACCTACCGGGAGCTGGCGGAGCAGCTGCCGGCGTATGTCGCCGAGTTGGGCTTCACCCACGTCGAGCTGATGCCCGTCGCCGAGCATCCCTTCGCCGGCTCGTGGGGCTACCAGGTCTCCGCCTACTACGCCCCCACATCGCGGTGGGGCAGCCCGGATGACTTCCGGGCCCTGGTCGACGCCTGCCATCGACACGGCATCGGCGTGATCGTGGACTGGGTCCCTGCCCACTTTCCCCGCGACGCCTTTGCCCTGGCCCGCTTCGACGGCACGTCCCTCTACGAGCACGAGGATCCTCGTCGGGGGACCCAGCCCGACTGGGGGACCCTGGTGTTCAACTTCGGGCGAGCCGAGGTGCGCAACTTCCTGGTCGCCAATGCCCTGTACTGGATCGACGAGTACCACATCGATGCCCTGCGGGTCGACGCCGTCGCTTCCATGCTCTACCTCGACTACTCCCGCAAGGAGGGCGAGTGGATCCCCAACGAGTTCGGGGGCCGCGAGAACCTGGAGGCCGTGGCGTTGCTCCAGGAGGTCAACGAGGCGGTCTTCGCGTTGCACCCGGGGGCGACGACCATCGCCGAGGAGTCCACGGCGTGGCCAGGTGTGTCCCGGCCCACCTACCTGGGCGGGCTGGGCTTCGGTTGGAAGTGGAACATGGGCTGGATGCACGACACGTTGGAGTACTTCAAGACCGATCCGCTGTTCCGCCGCTACCACCAAGGCGAGCTGACCTTCGGCCTGGTGTACTCGTGGTCGGAGAACTTCGTCCTGCCCATCTCCCACGACGAGGTCGTCCACGGGAAGGGCTCGCTGCTGACCAAGATGCCCGGAGACCGCTGGCAGCAGCTGGCCAACCTGCGCGCCTTCATGGCCTGGATGTGGGCCCACCCGGGCAAGCAGCTGCTGTTCATGGGTTCCGAGCTGGGCCAGGAACGGGAGTGGAACCACGACCGCGAGCTCGACTGGTGGCTGCTCGACCAGCCCGGCCATCGCGGCATCCAGAAGTTGGTCGGGGACCTCAACCGCCTCTACAAGTCCCGTCCCGCCCTGTGGACCCAGGACGTCAAGGCGGAGGGGTTCGCGTGGATCGACGCCTCCGACACCGACCGCAGCGTGGCGTCGTTCCTGCGCGTCGCCGCGCCCCCGGCGTGCGGCGGCACAGAATCGGGACCCACGTGGCCGTCGGTCGCATCCCCCGGGACCACCGACACCGTGGCCTGCATCGCCAACCTCACCCCCGTCCCCCACCTCGGGTACCGGGTCGGTCTGCCCTGCTCGGGGGAGTGGAAGGAGCTGCTCAACACCGACGCCGCCCAGTGGGGGGGCAGCGGGCTGGGCAACGGGGGCCGGGTGATCGCCGGCGGCGGACCGTGGCACGGCCAGCCGGCATCGGCCGAGATGGTCCTGCCTCCCCTCGGGGTCCTGTGGTTGACCCCGGCGTGAGCACCCGTGACACCGCCCGCCCGGTGTGCTACCTTCTGGCGGCCACCTCGGGTCCCGGGCGGACGTGGCAGCATAGGCGAGCCTGGGCAGAGGTCCGGGGCGCCCGCGTCCGGGAGGCCTACGGTGGGACAGCACGCAAAGAGACCGCAGGACCACAGACCCGGCTGGCGCCGCTTTGTCGTCGCCGGCGTTGCTGGAGCCGTCGTCGTTGGCGGGGTCGCCTCCGTCGCTGCGGCCACCACCCGTGGCCCCTCGTCGGACCAGCATCGCTTCGCCGGACCGGCCGCCCACCTGGGCCCTGTGGTGGGCAACCCTGACCGTGCGGCCGCCGTCACCGTGACCGGGACCTCCGGGGCCAAGGCCACCACGACGGCCACGTTCCAGACCATGGCCGTGGCGACCGACATGACCGCCACGGTCAGCGCCGCCGAGGGATCGACGGTGGGTGTCGGCTCACCGATCACCATCAGGTTCAACCGGTCGGTGCCGGCCGCCAACCAGGGGTCCGTCCTGTCCCACCTGAGCATCGCCGAGTCACAGCCTGTGCCCGGTGGCTGGCACTGGTTCTCGGATCGTGAGCTGCACTTCCGGCCCCAGTCCTTCTGGCCCACGGGTGAGCAGATCACCGTCACCACCAACCTCGACGGCTGGAACGCTGGGAACGACCACTGGGGTTCGGGTCAGTCCACCACGCACCTGGGGATCGGTGCCTCCCACGTCACCGTGGCCGATCTGGCGGCGAAGGAGATGACGGTGACGAACAATGGCCAGACGATCGCCACCTACCCGATCAGCGGCGGTTCGTCGCGGTACCCGACCCAGGACGGCATCCACATCGCCCTGGACAAGGAGCCGGTGGTGCACATGGTGTCGACCACGGTCGGCATCCCGTCGAGGGGTCCGGGCGGCTACGACGAGTTCGTCTACAACGACGTGCACATCAGCGACACCGGCGAGTATGTCCACGACGCTCCGTGGTCGCAAGGATCGCAGGGTCGTGTCAACGTCTCGCACGGCTGCATCAACCTCGGACCCAACGACTCCAAGGCGTTCTACGACCTCAGCCAGATCGGCGACGTGATCGAGGTCGTCGGCGGCACCCGGTCCCCCGAGTCCGGGGATCACGGGGTCATGGACTGGACGCTCGACTGGAGCCAATGGACGCCGGGTACCGTGGCTCAGGCCTGAGGCTTCCGGCCGGGCGCCTCCAGCCGACCTCGGCGCTCAGGTCAGGGCGCCGACCTCGGAGCGCAGCTCGGCGGCCGCCTGCTCGGGGGAGACCACGTTGATGAGCACGCCCGAGCCCAGTTCGAAGCCGCCAGGGGTGGTCACCTTGGGCACGATGTGGACGTGCCAGTGGTAGTCGCCGCTGAGCCGGTACGGGGCGGAGTGGAACATGATGTTGTAGGGCACCTCGCCGAGGCGGCTGCGCAAAGCGGCAAGAGCCCGCTGGATGGAGCTGCCCATGCCCACCAGATCATGCAGCTCGGCCCGGAACAGATGGGGCCCGTGGTGGCGGGGGATGATCAGCATCTCGTAGGGCGAACCGCTCCAGAACGGAGCCAGGGCAACGATCCGATCGTCGGTGTGGACGACCCGGTGCTTGGCCTCTTCCTCGGCGTCGACCACGGCGCAGAGCAGACAGTTTCCCTGAAACCGGGCGAAGCCGGCCATCTCGCTGGCCGTCTCTCCCGGGACGAAGGGCATCGACAGCAGCTGACCGTGCGGGTGGTGCAGGGAGGCACCCGCTTCGCGGCCTCGGTTGACGACCGCCTGGCTGTAGCGGAGGCCGGGGATGGTGGCGTGCTCGACCATGCGGTCCCGCAGGGCGGCCATGACCAGGCCGGCATGGGCCTCGCTCAGGTCGGGCCAACTGAGATCGTGATCGGGACTGAGGACGAACACCTCGTGGATGCCGCTGGCCGGGGCCTGGGTGTACACCGGACCGGGGTGGCTGACCACCATGGGCTCGTTGCCCTGGAACGCCGGGTACTTGTTGGGCACGACCCGCACCTGCCACTGGCCACTCGACCCGTAGCTCTCCAGGGCCGGGGGGGTGGCGTCCTCGTTGCCCGGGCAGAAGGGGCACGGCCTGGGCGGCCCGCTCTCCACGGGGAGCACGGTGGTAGGGAAGGCGGACGGTCGTTCGGCGCGATCACCGGAGATCACGACCCACCGACCGGTGAGCGGATCCAGTCGCAACTGACTCACGATGCGAACCCGGCAGCGAACGACAGCACCATCGCCCGCGACCGTAGCGCCGTGGGACCCGCTATGGGGAAATGCTGCGGTCGTCGGCGGCCGGTCACCATCTCTGCCGTACTGCGCACCGGTGGGGACGCTAAGGTGCGCGTCGTGCGCTCGGCGTGGGGGCAGCCGATAGCTCCCCGTGACCCGGCGCAGGTCAAGGGTGCAGCGCAGGACATCTTGGGACAGGCGCAGTTCCGGCCCCCGGAACGGTCCATCCCCGACAGGGTGCTGCACTGGATCGCCCAGCAGCTGTCGTCGCTCTTCGGCGGTTCCACCGGGAGCAGCTTGCACATCCCGCCGGTGATCATCGTGGTGATCCTGGCCGGCCTGGTCGTTGCCGTCGTGGTGATCATCGTCCGCCAGGGCGGCTTCCGCCCGATCGTGCGGCGAGACCGCAGGCGCTCGCCGGCCGTGCTGGTCTCCGCTGACGATCTGGGCATCGCTGACGATGTCTGGTTGGCCAGGGCCGTGACTGCGGAGACGGCCGGGGACTGGCGGGAGGGGATCAGGTGCCGGTACCGCTCGCTGGTCGCCGTAATCGTGGCGGCGGGCGTTGTCCAGGAGGAGATCGGCCGCACGGCGGGCGAGTACCGAACCTTGGTCGAGCGGATCCTCAGGGAGGCGGCCGCGCCGTTCGTGACCGCAACGGCCACCTTCGAGCGGGCCTGGTACGGGCAGGTGGAGGTGGGACCCGCAGAGCGCGACGTGCTGGTCTCGGTCGCCCCGCTCATCCGCCACGCAGCTCAGCGGTACCGGCGCGCCGAGCACGACGATGGCAGCTCCGAGCCTGGTGAGCCTGCATCGATGGTTCCTGTCGGGGTCGGCGTCCCCGGACCTGACCAGTGACGGCCCCCACGCCCTCCGCCGATCGCACGACCGGCCGGCGGTTGGGCCGGGCCCTGCCTGCGGTGGTGCTGGCCCTCATCGCCGGTGCCCTGATCTGGGCCAGCGTCGGGACATCGCGTGGGGGCACGCCCCTCGACCCAGGGTCGGCCGCGCCCGGGGGAGCCAAGGCTCTGGATCTCTTCATCGCCCGCCTCGGTGGCCACGTGGACACCAGCGGCCGGCTTCCCGCCGCAGACCACGGCGTCGCGGTGATCCTCGTCGATCACCTCGGCGCCGCGTCCCGGCGGGGCGTCAACGACTGGGTCCGTGCCGGCGGGACGCTCGTCATCGCCGACCCGGGATCTGATCTGGCCGGTGTGGCCCCTGCCGAGGGTTCTTCGCCGAGCTCCGGGGTGGCTTCGTCCGGTTCTCTGACACCGGACTGCTCTGCTCCCTGGGTGGCTGGTGTCGGCCGGATCGACACGGTCTCAGCTGCTCTGCTCGCCGCCCCACCCGGTGCCACCCGAGCATGCTTTGACACCGGTGGCGGTTTCTTCGCTGTCGAGCGCACGGTCGGTCGGGGAACGGTGGTGTCGCTGGCCAGCGCAGATCTGTGGACGAACGCTCACCTGGGGGCCGCCGACAACAGCGTCCTGGCCGCCGCGCTGCTCATCCCTCAGGCCGGCGACCAGCTGGCCTGGTTGACCGGGCCCGTCGTCGGCGGGGGCAGCCAGTCGCTTCTCCAGCTCCTCCCCGCCCGGGTGGACGAGATGCTCGTCGGTGCCATCATCGCCTTCGCCGTCGTTTGTGCCTGGCGGGCCCGGCGCCTGGGCCGGCCGGTGACTGAAGAGGTGCCGGTGGTGGTCCCCGGCTCGGAGCTGGTCGGCGCCGTCAGCCGGCTCCTGGCCCGCAACGACCAGCGCCCCCACGCCGCTGAGCTGCTGCGCGACGAGCTCCGTCATGACGTGGTCATCAGGTTGGGGGTGACCCCGTCGATGGCCCCCGATGTGGTGGCGGCGATGGTGGCACAGCGGACTGGTCGCCATCCGACGGCGGTGAAGGCCACGATGTACGGGTCGGCGCCGGCCGACGACGTCGAGCTGGTCGATCTGGCCCGGACGGTCGAGGAGATCCGACAGGAGGTACGTGGTGGCCGTAGCTGACAGCCCGGAGCCGGTGGCGTCGGCGCGACGCCTGCAGCAGTCCCCGGAGGAGGCCGTGTGGGCGCTCCGCCAGGAGGTGGCCAAGGTCATCGTCGGCCAGGATGGTGTCCTTTCGGGTCTGCTGGTCGCCCTGCTCACCTCCGGGCACGTCCTGCTCGAGGGGGTGCCCGGCGTGGCAAAGACCCTCCTGGCCCGAACCCTGGCGTCCGCCGTGGCCCTCGACTTTGCCCGTATCCAGTTCACCCCCGACCTGATGCCCTCCGACGTCACCGGTCAGAGCATCTTCTCCTCCGACGCCTTCCGGTGGCGCCCCGGTCCGGTGTTCACCAATGTGCTCCTGGCCGACGAGATCAACCGGACGCCACCCAAGACCCAGGCTGCACTCCTCGAAGCCATGGAGGAGCGGCAGGTCAGCGTGGAGGGCCAACCCCGCCTCCTACCCAACCCGTTCCTGGTGGTGGCCACACAGAACCCGGTGGAGTACGAGGGGACGTATCCGCTCCCCGAAGCGCAGCTCGACCGTTTCCTGCTCAAGCTGGTGGTTCCCTATCCTGGCGCCGACGAGGAGGAGGCGGTCGTGGCCCGGGTGGACGCCGGGCTCGACGGCAGGAACCTGGCCGCATCGGGGGTGCAGGCAGTCATCGGGGGTGGCGACATCCTCGACGCCCAGGCCCGGATCGGCGCTCTGCGGGTCGACCCCGTCATCCACGGCTACATCGTGGACCTGGCTCGGGCCACCCGGACACTGCCTACCGTCTCGCTGGGCGTGTCGCCCCGCGGCGCCACGATGCTCCTGAGGGCGACCAAGGCCTGGGCGTGGTTGGCCGGGCGTCCCTTCGTGACCCCAGACGAGGTGAAAGCCATGGCCAAGCCCGTCTTCCGCCACCGTCTGCGGCTCCGACCCGAAGCCGAGCTCGAGGGCCTCACCGCCGACCAGGTGCTCGACGGGGTCCTGGCTTCGGTCCCGGTTCCGCGTTGAGCGGACCAGGCCGGCGCCGCCGCTGGCGTCCGGTGCCCACCGGCCGCCTGGCGCTGGCGGTGGGCGTCGCCGCCGGCGTCACGCTGGCCATCCCGCTGGCCGCGCCCTGGGGTCTGGTGGCCACCATCGGTATGGTGGCGATCGCGGCGCTGATCGACCTGGTCGTCGGCCTGCACCCCGGTCGGGTGGAGGTGGAGCGGCATCTGCCCGCAGTGGTGTCCCTTGGCGGCACCGCCGAGGTGTCCTGGTCACTGCGCCAACCCCTGCCCAGGCCGGTCCGGGTCGGGTTCTCCGACGAGCTGGCCCCCTCCCTGCGACCGGGCGTGCGCCGGGCCCGAGTGTCGCTCTCGCCCGGCACCACGCACCGGGTGCGGACCACGCTCAACCCGTCGCGACGAGGCCGCTTCCTGCCCGCTGAGCTGGTGGTGCGCACCGACGGTCCTTTGGGGCTGATGAGCAGGCAGGCGGCGCGCTCGGTCCCCCAGGAGCTGCGGGTCTACCCCGGCTTCGGGGCCCGTCAGCAAGCCGAGCTCCTGGCCCGGACCCGGATCGCCGAGATCGGCTCGCGCCGGGCCCGCCTGGGCGGCTCGGGCACCGACTTCGATCAGCTGCGGGACTATGGCGTCGACGACGACGCTCGCCGGATCGACTGGGCAGCAACCGCACGGATGGCCCGGCCGATCGTCCGCACCTACCGGGTGGAGCGCAACCAGACGCTCATCGTCCTGTTCGACAACGGCCGGACCATGGCCGGCCGGGTCGCCGACGTGCCGAGGACCGAGCACGCCATGGATGCCGTGTTGATGCTGACGGCTGCCGCCGCTCGTCTCGGCGACCGGCTGGGCATGACGACCTTCGACCGCCGGATCCGCTCCACGGTGGCTCCGGGGACCGGAGTGGTGCAGCTGACCCGGGTGAGTGAAGCCTTGTACCTGTTGGAGCCGGAGTTGGTGGAGAGCGACTACAGGGCGGTGTTCGCCACGACGCTGGCCCGGGTTCGCCGCCGCGCCCTGGTGTGCGTGCTCACCGAGCTGGCCGACGGGTCCCTGCCCGAAACCCTCCTGCCCGTCCTCCCCCTGCTGGCTCGGACCCACCTCGTCCTCGTGGGTGCCGTGCGTGACCCCGAGCTCGGGCGATGGAGCGCCTCGGTCCCCGAGGATGTCGAACAGGCCTACCGCAAGGCTGCGGCTGCCCGGGCACTCGAATCCCGACGTCGGCTCAGCGCCCTGCTGCGCTCCCTCGGGGCCGTCGTCGTGGACGAAGGGCCGGGGGACCTTGCGCCGGCGCTGACCGATGCCTATCTGCGGGCGAAGTTCACCGGAGCGCTGTAGCCCCGTCCGCGGAGTCGGGTTCAGGCCCCGGCGGCGGTCACGATGGCGTCGGTGGCAAACCCGGCGAAGAGCCCGAGCAACAACCCGTAGGCCAGCACGTTGGGTTTGCCCAGCCTGGCTGCCACCCCCAAGAGCTGGATGATGACGTAGAGGATCGACCCGGCGGCCAGCGTCAGGAACAGCACGCTCACCGCATCGCTGGTGAAGCCGTGGCCGAGTGCCGTTCCGACGAACGTCGGCCCTCCGCCGATGACGCCCATGGCCAGGAGGAACCGCCAGCTGGGGCGGTTGTCCCCGCTGCCCCGATCGGCGGCCAGCGGGGCGACGATCCCGAACCCCTCGGTGGCGTTGTGCAGGCCGAAGCCGATGACCAGCAGGGTGGCGAGCGCCACCTCGTTCTTGGCCGCTGATTGGCCGATGGCCAGACCCTCGGCAAAGTTGTGCAGGCCGATGCCTACGGCGATGAGCAGCGACAGGCGGCGGGCTGGGCTCCAGGAGGCCATGGTGCCCACCCGCTCGTCGACGCTCATGGCACCAGGGCCGGGCCCGGGGCTGGTGGTGGCCGGTCTGCTGGCCCGACGAGCCTTCGCCCCCATCCAGCGCTCGTAGGCCGCAAGGCCGAGGAGCCCGACCGTGAGGCCGACGGCGAACAGGGCGCCGTAGCCGAAGACCCGTCCCAGCCCGCCGTGATGGGCGTGGACGTCACCGAGGGCGGCGTCGATGGGATTCCAGGCGTGGGAGAGCACATCCCAGATGAGGAACAGCAGCACGCCGATGGCGATGGCGTTGAGCAAGGCGCGGAACGTCGGCATAGGTCGGCGGAGCCGGCCGATCGGCAGCCCAAAGAGAATCGTCACCCCGGCGATGAAGCCCAACAGCAGTGTTTCAGGGAGACCCACAGCTTACGATCCTCAACCTTTGGCTTACTAGATAGTCTACCTTAGGGAAGCCGAACATACCAGCGGCCAGCGGACTCGGCGACCCGATGCGGGGAAGCGCCGCCATCGGCCAGCTCACCCAGGCGCCCGCTGTAGCCGGCCTCTGCCGCCCGGGGCCCGAGCAGCCCCACCCAGGCAAGGAACGCCACCTCTACGGCCACGCCGAGCCCCACCCGAACCACGGTAGGCAGGCCAGAGCCGGTGACGAAGCCTTCGATGGCCCCGGCCACCGCCAGGGTCAGGACCACGCCGATGAGCAGCACGACGGTGCGCCGCCCCTCCTCCGCCAAGGCGGTACCCCGCGTGCGATCACCTGGGTCGATGACCGTCGCTCCCAAGCGGAGACCGGCGGCGCCAGCCAGGATCACCGACGTGGTCTCGATGAGGCCGTGGGGGAGGATGAGCCCCCAGAACTTGTCCTGCTGGCCGGCTGCTGCGAAGAGGCCGCCAGCGTTGCCGATGCTGGCACCGTTTTGGACGAGGAGCAGCGCGCTGGGGATGCCGAACGCCACGCCGCTGGCGAAGGCCTCGGCGGAGACGCGGACGTTGTTGGTGTACACCTCGGTGGCGAAGGCGCTGGCTGGTTCGGAGGAGTAGTAGGCGGCGAAATCGTGGTTGACGTAGGCCTGGCGGACCGCCGCAGGGGCGGACGAGGAGCGGGCGGCCGACGAGTTGGCGATCCACAGGCCCACGGCGAGGGCAGGACCGAGGGTCAGGGCGGTAGCCAGGAGCAGGAGCCGGCGGACGTGCCACACGGCGGCCGGGAAGGTGGTCGTGAGGAACGTACCGACGGCTGGGCGCCGCCCGCTGCGGGCTCCGTAGATGACCGCCGACGAGCCGGACACCAGGACGGACAGCTCGCTGAGCACGGAAGGGTCGGGAAAGGCCACCTGGGCGTGCGACAGGTGCCCGGACGTCCTCTGGTAGAGAGCAACCAGCTCCTCGAGCTCGGCGCCGCTCAGATCACGGCGCCGTCGGGCCCCGATGGTCAGGGCGCCGAGCCGGTCCCACGTCGGGCGGTTCTCCGCGAGGAACCGGTCGATGTTCACGATCAGGAACGCTACCGTGAGGTGATGCAGCCGGGCGTGGCGGGGCAGACGTCGAGCGCGGCTCCAGCGGGCGAACGGGCGTCCGCCATGGTCACCCCTGAGGCCGTGGTTCTCGACCTGCGTACAGCAGCGCTCGGGTCCAGGAGCCTGGCCAAGCTGCTGGACCTGGTCATCATTGCCGCAGCGGTGGGGATCATCCTGCTCGTCGCCGCCCTGGCCGGGGCCGGTGACACCCTGCTCATCGTGTTGGTGTCGGTCCTGTCGTCCCTGGCCTTGTTCGGCTATCCGGCGCTGTGGGAGGCACGATGGCGGGGTCGGACTCCCGGCAAGGCGGCCCTCGGCCTGCGGGTCGTCACCGACGAGGGCTCGCCCATCGGAGCACGCCACGCCATCATCCGGGCGGTGCTGGCACCCGTTGACCTCATCGCTGGGGCGGAATCGATGCTGGTGTCGGCGCGGGACCGCCGCTTGGGCGACCTGGTCGCCGGAACAGTGGTGCTGCGAGACAAGACGATGGCGTCGGTCGGGCCGCCGTTGTGGTTCTCCTCGCCGCCGGGCTGGGAGGCCTACACCGAGTCCCTGGACACGGCCAGCCTGACCGGCAACGAGCAGGCGGTGATCCGTGCGTTCCTGCTGCGGTGGCGGGAGTTCCATGGCGAGTCCCGTCTCAGCCTGGCCGCCGGTTTGGCGGCGCCGTTGATTCCCCGCCTCGGTCCCGCCCCGCCACCGTGGTTGCCCCCCGATCTGTATCTGTTGTGCGTGACGGTAGCCCGGCAGAATCGCGATCACGGGATGACGTCGTCGACGACGAGGTACCACGCAGAGGCCGGTTCCTGGGCGACACCGGCTCCCTCGTTCCCGCCCGCTGTGCCACCACCGCCCGGGTCACCGCCGCCGGGCGCCTGGGGCCTCCCCGCCGGCGCCCCCGCGCCAGTGGCCTCCCCACCCCGTGACGCCCCCAGCCCTCCAGCGCCGGGGATCACGCCGCCGGCCTGAGAGGCATCCCGTCAGCCGGGTGGGACCACCCGCCGATAGCCTGACGAAGCGATGAGCTCCTACCTCGACCATGCGGCCACCACACCGGTGCGTCCCGAGGCGACGGCAGCCATGATGCCGTGGTTGACGGGGTCGTTCGGGAACCCGTCGGGATCGCACTCGGTGGCACGCGCCGCCCGCCGGACCGTCGACGAGGCCAGGGACTCGGTCGCCGCCGACCTGGGCGTGGAGCCGGGAGGGGTGGTGTTCACCGCCGGCGGGAGCGAGGCCGACAACCTGGCCATCCTGGGTGTCGTCGCCCGCCGGCCGGGTCCGGTGGTCACCACCGCCGGCGAGCACCATGCGGTCCTCCACGCCGCCCGTGCTGCGGGCGTCGAGGTTCGCGAGGTGCCGCTGACCCCCGAAGGCACGGTGGACCTGGACGGGTTGGCGGCCGCCCTCGACCGGACCGTGAGCATCGTGTCGGTCATGGCCGTCAACAACGAGGTGGGCGCCATCAACCCCCTCGAAGACATCGTCACCCTGGTCCGCCGCAAGGCCGGCACGGCGGTCGTCCACACTGACGCCGTGGCCGCCGTGGCTTGGCTCGACGTGGCCGAAGCCGCCGCCCGGGTGGATCTCCTGTCGATCAGCGCCCACAAGTTCGGTGGCCCGCAGGGTGTCGGGGCGCTCGCCGTCCACGGTGACGTGGCCCTGGCCCCCATCGTGCATGGAGGCGGCCAGGAACGCGACCGCCGCTCCGGCACCCACAACGTCGCCGGCATCGCCGGGCTGGCCGCCGCCCTGGCTGCCATCACTGCGGCCAGGGGTGAGGACGTGGCCCGGGTGGCGACTCTTCGCAACCGGTTGGTGGACGCCATCGTGGCCGCCGTCCCCGGAGCCACCGAGACGACTCCCCGATGCAGCAAGGTCGCCGGGAACGCCCATGTCCGCTTCCCGGGGGTGGAGGCCGAGTCCCTGCTGGTCCTGCTCGATGACGCCGGGGTGTGCGCGTCAGCCGGTTCGTCGTGCGCCAGCGGGGCCATGGAGCCGAGCCATGTGCTGGTGGCCATGGGCCTCTCCGAGCCTGATGCCCTGGCCAGCGTGCGCTTCAGCCTGGGGTGGACGACGACGGCTGCGGAGGTTGACGAGGCCGTCGCGGCGGTGGTGCGCAGCGTGCGTCGCTTGGTGCCGGCATGAGCCGCGTCCTGGTCGCCATGTCCGGAGGCGTCGACTCCTCGGTGGCCGCCGCCCTGTTGGCCGCCGCAGGACACGACGTCGTCGGGGCCACGATGAAGCTGTGGGGTGGCCCGTCGGACACCGGCTGCTGCTCGGTGACCGACACCGACGACGCCCGGCGGGTGGCCCAGCAACTGGGGATCGTCCACCACGTGTTCAACTTCTCGGCCGATTTCGATCGCCACGTCGTCGATCCCTACGTCGAGGCCCACCGGTCGGGCCGGACCCCGAACCCGTGCGTGGCCTGCAACCGGCACCTGAAGTTCGACCGGTTCTTCGAGCGGGCCCGCCAGCTGGGCTTCGACGCCATGGCCACTGGCCATCACGCCCGGATCGAGCGCGACGCCGACGGTCACTGCCGCCTGGCCCGCGGCGCCGATGGCGCCAAGGACCAGTCATACGTGCTGCACATGTTGGACCAGGCCCACCTCTCCCGGGTCCTGTTGCCGGTCGGGGAGATGACCAAGGCGGAGGTGCGGGCCACGGCGGTCGCCCTCGACCTGCGCACTGCGACCAAGCCCGACAGCCAAGACGTGTGCTTCATCTCCACCACTGGGGGGCGTCAGGCGTTCCTCAGGGACCGGATGGCCCTACGCCCCGGTCGGGTCGTCGACACCTGCGGCGCCCATGTGGGGGGAGTCGCCTCTGTGGAGCTGGTCACCGTCGGCCAGCGGCGGGGGCTCGGGTCCACCCCGGCTGGGGAGCGGCGCTACGCGCTGTCCGTCGACCTGGCATCGGCCACGGTCACCGTGGGTTCCGAGGACGATCTGGCGGTAGGCGAACTGGAGATCGTCGATGTTGGCTGGGTCGACGGCGAGCCCGAGAGGGGCACGGTGGTCGCGGTGCAGGTCAGCGCTCATGGGGCACCGATCCCTGCCTTGTGGGAAGGTATGGGCAACGGCGACGCCCGTACGCCGCAGTTGGTGGGGCGCATCCGGCTCGGTCGTCCCATCCGCCGGGTGGCCCCCGGGCAGAGCGTGGCGCTCTACGTTGACGACCGGGTCACCGGTGGGGGAACGGCCCGCTGACGAAAGTTTCCACACAACGCTCATCGGATCCTCACCGGTCCCTCATCGCCGTTCGCCACGCTACGGCGATGAGGCCATCATGCGATCGCCGTCGGCAAAGACGGGCCCTGGCCGTCGTGTCGATGGCCGCCCTGTCGACGACAGGCATCACCGCCTGCGGGTCGTCGACGCCAGCGTCCGCGGCGGGGATCCACAAGATCAAGCATGTCATCGTGATCATGCAGGAGAACCGGTCGTTCGACAGCTACTTCGCGACGTTTCCTGGCGCCGATGGGATCCCGATGAGCGGGGGCGTTCCCCAAGTGTGTGTTCCCGATCCGGCGACCGGTGCCTGTGACAAGCCCTTTGCCAACCATGCGGATGTCAATGGCGGCGGCCCGCACGGACAGGCCAACGCGACCGCCGACATCGCCGGCGGCCAGATGAACGGGTTCGTGGCCCAGGCCTCCAGGGCCAAGAGGGGCTGCGGCAACCCCAACGACCCGGCCTGTGCCAACTCGGCCACCCCGGATGTGATGGGCTACCACACGGCCGACGACATCCCGAACTACTGGACCTATGCCAGGGACTTCGTCCTCCAGGACCACATGTTCGAGCCGAACGCCTCGTGGAGCCTGCCCGAACACCTCTTCCAGGTCTCGGAGTGGTCGGCGCACTGCACCGCCCATGACAACCCGGCCAGCTGCACGAACGCGCTGGAGAGCCCGGGAACACCCGGTGGCAAGGTGAAGCGTGCAGCTCCGGCCCATGCCGCCGCGCCGGCCACCAGGTCGCCGATCTACGCGTGGACGGACATGACCTACCTGATGCACAAGGACCAGGTCAGCTGGGGCTACTACGTGGTCAACGGAACCGAGCCCGATTGCCGGAACGACTCGGCGGTGACCTGCGCACCGGTGAAGCAGAACGCCAGGACGCCCGGCATCTGGAACCCGCTGCCGTACTTCGACACCGTCAAGGCCGACAACCAGCTCGGCAACATCCAATCGGTCGACAACTACTACGGCTCGGCCAGGGCCGGGACCCTGCCGGCCGTGTCGTGGGTGGTCCCGTCCGGCCCGGTGAGCGAACACCCGCCGGGTGCGGTCAGCGCTGGGCAGAGCTACGTCACCAGCCTCATCAACGCGGCCATGGCCGGCCCGGAGTGGTCGTCGACGGCCATCTTCTTGTCCTGGGATGACTGGGGCGGGTTCTACGACCACGTGGCGCCGCCGTCGGTCGACCAGAACGGCTACGGCCTTCGGGTCCCGGGCATGGTCATCAGCCCCTACGCCAGGGCCGGCTACGTCGACCACCAGACGCTCAGCTTCGACGCATACGACAAGTTCATCGAGGACGACTTCCTGCACGGACAGCGCCTCGATCCCCGAACCGACGGTCGTGCCGACCCCCGCCCCAACGTCCGGGAGAACGTCAAGATCCTGGGCAACGTGGCTGCTGACTTCAACTTCAATCAGCAACCGAGGAAACCGGTCATGCTCCCGGTTCGTCCCTCCACCACCTTGACCGGCCCATCACCGCCCAGATAGGACGCAGCCGCAGGGCGCCCGACGGCGGGGAGTGCGGGTAGGTTCGGTCCATGGTGATCGCGGACGAGTGGGACGCGGCCGCATGACCTTCGTTGCTGGTTCCCTGGCCGGCAAGCCGGTGCGCCGGGTGGAGGACGCAGCGCTGCTCACCGGCCGCGCCACGTTCGTGGACAACCTGCGGGTCCCCGGAGAGCTGCGGGCCACCTTCGTGCGGTCCCCCTTTGCCCATGCCGAGATCCGCTCCATCGACACCACCGCAGCGGAGGTCATGCCGGGAGTCGTCGCCGTCTACACCGCCGACAACCTGACCGTCCCCGGCTGGTTCGGCATGGTGCAGCTCCACCCCGATGTGACCCGCCCACCCCTGGCGGTGGGCCGGGTCACCTTCGTCGGCGACACCGTGGCCGTGGTCATCGCCGGCTCGGAGGCTCAGGGGGCGGACGCCGCCGAGCTGGTCGAGGTCGACTACGGACCTCTGCCGGCGGCGGTGGACATGGAGGCCGCCCTGGAACCCGGCGCCGCCATCCAGTTCGACAAGGTCCCCGGGAACCTGGTGGCGGGCTCCCGGGACCCCGCAGGCGCCTCGGTGCTTGACGAGGCCGATGTGATTGTGCGTGGCCGCTTCGAGAACCAGCGCCTGGCCGTGGTGCCCATGGAGGGTTCGGCGGTCCTGGCGGTGCCCGGTGATGGCGGCGAGGGATCGGCCCACGACCTGACCGTGCACCTGGCCTGCCAGATGCCTCACGCCGCCCAGACTCAGCTGGCGGGGCTGTTCGACATCCCTCGGGAGCGGGTACGGGTGATCACCCCCGACGTCGGCGGCTCCTTCGGTGCCAAGCACCTCTGCGCCGAGGCCGTCGTCGCCGTCACCGCGGCGCGGATGCTCGGCCAGCCGGTCCGCTGGGTGGAGACCCGCTCGGAGAACATGGTGTCGATGCCGCACGGTCGCGGCCAGGTCCAGTACATCGAGCTGGGACTCCGCAGCGACGGGACCATCGTCGGCCTGCACTGCCGGGTGGTCGGCGACGCCGGCGCCTATGCCGGCTTCGGGGGGATGCTGGCCGGGACGATGACCCGGATCATGGCGTCGGGGGTGTACCGGATCCCCAAGATCTCCTTCGACGTGGCCGTGGCGGTGACCAACACCACCACCATGGGCGCCTACCGGGGGGCGGGCCGTCCCGAGGCAGCGGCGTTCGTGGAGCGCATCATGGACATGGCCGCTGACGAGCTCGACCTGGATCCGGCGGAGCTGCGCCGGCGCAACCTCATCGAGGCCGGCGACTTCCCCCACACCACCGTCACCGGGGCCCGCTACGACAGTGGTGACTACGGGGCGGTGCTGGCCGAGGCGCTACGCCTGGTCGACTACGACGACCTGCGGGCCGAGCAGACGCATCGCCGCCAGTGGGACGATCGCCTGCAGCTCGGGATCGGTCTTTCGGTCTACGTCGAGATCACCGGGTCGGGCGGCAGTGAGTACGCGATCGTCGGCATCGACGGCGACGGCGGCGCAACGGTGTCCGCCGGGACCTCCGCGCATGGACAGGGCCACGCCACCGCGTTCTCCATGCTCGTCTCCGACCGGCTCAACATTCCCATGGAACGCATCCGCTACGTGCAGTCCGACACCGCCACGGTAGCTCGGGGCGGCGGGACGGGGGGTTCCCGGTCGTTGCAGCTGGGGGGCACCGCGGTGGCCGAGACAGCGATGCTGGTCGCGGCGCGGGGCAGGGCCATCGCCGCGGAGCTGTTCGAGGCCGCACCCGACGACATCGTGCTCGCCCCCGACGGGACGTTCGGGGTCGCCGGTGTCCCGGCCCGGACCCTGAGCTGGGGTGAGGTCTCCCGGGTCGCCGCCGACGCCGGAGAGCCGCTGGTGGTCGAGCACGACAGCAACCAGGACGGCGCCACCTTCCCCTTCGGCGCGCACGTCTCTGTCGTCGAGGTGGACATGGAGACGGGCCGGGTGACGCCGTTGCGCCACATCGCTGTCGACGACTGTGGCCGGATCCTCAACCCCCTCCTGGTCGACGGCCAGGTGCACGGTGGTCTGGCGTCGGGCATCTCCCAGGCCCTGTGGGAGCAGTTCGTCTACGATCCCGAAGGGAACCCGCTCACGGCGACCCTGGCCGAGTACGCGCTGCCCAGCGCCGCGGAGCTCATGAACTTCGAGCTGGCCCACACCGAGGTGCCCTCCCCCCTCAACTCCATTGGGGCCAAGGGGATCGGCGAGTCGGCCACCGTTGGGTCCACCCCCGCCGTGCAGAACGCCGTGGTCGACGCGTTGAGCCATCTGGGAGTGCGCCACCTGGACATGCCCTGCACCCCCGAGCGAGTGTGGCGAGCCATCACCGATGCCACCGACGGCCACCCCGCACCCGCGTGGCGGGACCCACCTGCGGTGTTCTCGACCCTGCCGGTCAAGGGTCAGGCCGACGCCGAGGAAGGGGCGGAGGACTTCACGCTCTAGCACGGGCCGCTCACGTCGTCCCGGTATCGTCACGGCGATGAGTGTCGGGTCGGGCAACGAACGGGCGGGCCAACGGGTCGCCGAGCTGCGGGACGCCATCGGCTACCACACGCAGCGCTACTTCGTCGACGACGCCCCGGAGATCCCCGACGCCGACTTCGACGCCCTGGTCGCCGAGCTGGCCGCCCTGGAGGCCGAGCACCCCGAGCTCGTCGAGGCCGACTCGCCGACCGAGCGGGTGGGCGGCGCCGTGTCGGAGCTGTTCACGCCCGTCGCCCACCGCGTCCCCATGATGTCGCTGGACAAGACGGCCAGCGCCCCCGAGCTCCTGGCCTGGGGCAAGCGCATGGAGCGCTACATCTCCGGGGAGGTCCACTTCGTGTGCGAGCTGAAGATCGACGGCCTCGCCATGAGTCTGCTCTACGAGCAGGGGCGCCTGACCCGGGCCGCTACCCGGGGCGACGGGGTCACCGGGGAGGACGTGACGGCCAACGTGGAGACGATCGACGTCATTCCCCACGAGCTGGCCGGCGACGTCCCCGACGTCGTGGAGGTGCGCGGGGAGATCTACATGGCCACGTCAGCGTTCGTCCGGCTCAACGAGCGGGCCGCAGCGGCCGGCGCCCGGGTGTTCGTCAACCCCCGCAATGCCGCGGCCGGTTCGTTGCGCCAGAAGGACCCGACCATCACCGCCACCCGGGAGCTGGGCTTCTGGGCCTATCAGGTGGGCGACGTGGTCGGTGGACAGCACTTCTCGAGCCATCACCAGACGCTGGCCTGGTTGACGGACGCAGGCTTCGGGGTCAATCCCCACATCCGGGTGTTGGGGACCCTCGACGAGGTCTACGACTACTGCCGGTCGTGGGCCGAGCACCGCCACGAGCTCGATTACGAGATCGACGGCACGGTGGTCAAGGTCGACGACCTGGCGCAGCGCCGAGAGCTGGGCTCGACGGCCAAGGCCCCCCGATGGGCGATCGCCTACAAGTTCCCGCCCGAGGAGCGCACCACGCAGCTCAGGGGCATCATGGTCTCCATCGGCCGAACCGGCAAGGCCACCCCCTTCGCCATGCTCGAACCGGTCATCGTCGGGGGGGCCAAGGTGGGCTTGGCCACCCTGCACAATGAGGATCAGGTCCGCGCCAAGGACGTCCGCCCCGGCGACACGGTCGTCGTTCGACGGGCCGGTGACGTCATCCCCGAGGTGCGAGGGCCGGTGCTGTCCGCCCGACCCCCGGGCGCCGAGCCGTGGTCGTTCCCCACCCTGTGCCCATCGTGTGGCCAGCCGCTCCTACGACTCGAGGGGGAGAGCGACACGTTCTGCGTGAACGTTGACTGTCCCGGTCAGCGGGTGCAGCGCATCTCCCACTTCGCTTCGCGGGGGGCGATGGACATCGAGCACCTGGGGGAGCGCACCGTGCACCAGTTCACCAACGCAGGCCTGCTGGGCGACGTGGCCGACATCTACCACCTCGACTTCGACGCCGTCGGGGAGTTCGAGGGCTGGGGACAGACCTCGGTCGACAACCTCGCAGCGGCCATCGATGCCTCCCGGTCCCGCCCGCTGGCCAACCTCCTCGTCGGGTTCTCGATCCGTCACCTGGGTTCCACGGGGAGTCAGGTGCTGGCCCGGTCGCTCGGCCACTTGGACCGCATCGTGGTGGCGGGGGCCGAGGAGATGGCGGCCGTCGAAGGTGTCGGCCCGGTGATCGCCGCCAGCGTCCGGCAGTTCTTCGATCTGGAGCGCAACCGGAGGGTGGTGGAGCGGCTCCGCTCGGCTGGGCTCAACTTCGAGGGTCCTGGGGGACCGGCGCTGCCCCAGGTTCTGGCCGGTCGATCCGTGGTGGTGACCGGGACCCTGCAGGGGTGGTCCCGGGAGGACGCCGAGGATGCCATCAAGGACCGGGGGGGCAAGGCGCCCGGCAGCGTGTCGAAGAAGACGACCGCGGTGGTGGCCGGCAGCGACGCCGGGACGGCCAAGCTGACCAGGGCTGAGGCCCTCGGCGTCCCCGTCCTCGACGAGGCTGCCTTCGCCGGGCTGCTCGAGCATGGGCGCCTGCCCGGCGAGAGCGAGGATCCCCCTCTCGGACCAGGTGGATGATGAGGCGCACTCAGGGTTTCCCGCCCTCCCAGCTCTCGAGCGCAGCTACTCGGTGATGGCGTTGATGCGCTGCGCGATCTCGCCGCCCAACGGGTCGGCACCGCCGACGATGCCGGCCGACTGCAGGGCCAGGAGCTTGGTGATGTCGCCGTCCACCTTGATCCGCCCGCCCATGAACGCGGTCATGGCCTCCTGGGGGTCGCCGTCGATGAGGATGGCGCGGGCGGTTGCGGAGTCCACCGTCAGGGTCAGGTCGGGGTCATCCAGATGGGCAACGTCGAGATCCAGCCGCCCCGACGAGGTGTCCACGTGGGCGTGGAGCGACCCACTCGATGAGGGGGCGTCCTTGACGATCACGTTCATCCTCACCGAGATCGAGATCTGCGGGGAGCGGTCCTGGTACTCGGCCCGGATCTTCTGCGCTTCGCTCACCCATTCGTCGCTCAAGAACGCATACCTGGCCACGGATCCAACCCCTTCATCGTCATCGTCGCCTCTTCGGCGAAGCCGACGGTAGCGCAGCGGGACCGGCCGCCCCGCCTTCGGTTGGGGAGGGTGTTGCGGCCTGGCGTCCTACGATGGCAGCCATGTCGACCCCGATCACTGCCGCGGACGTGGCCCATGTGGCCCGCCTGGCTCGGTTGTCGCTCACCGACGAGGAGCTGGCGCTCTACACCGAGCAGTTGGCCGCCGTGCTCGGCCATGCCGCTGACGTGGAAGCGCTCAACACCGACGGGGTCGCCCCCACCGCCCATCCCCTTCCCCTGGTCAACGTGCTGCGTGACGACGTTGTCACCGCCTCCCTCGACCGCGACGAGGTGCTGGCCCAGGCCCCGGCCGCCGAGCAGAACCGCTTCCGCGTCCCCCGGATCCTCGGAGAGGCCCCGTGAGCCTGAACGCGGAGCCATTCCCCAAAGCCCCATTCCCCGAGGCCATCGCCATCGCCAGGTCGGTCCGGAGCGGCCAGCGTCGGGCCACGGAGGTCCTGGACGAGCACCTGGCCCGGGTGGCCGATGCCGAGGACGCCATCCACGCCTTCAACCTGGTGACCACCGAACGGGCCAGGGCCACCGCCGCCGCCATCGACGATGCCGTCGCCTCCGGCGGCGACCCTGGCCCGCTGGCCGGCGTGCCCATCGTCTTGAAGGACAACCTGTGCACCCGGGGTGTGCCCACCACCTGCTCGTCGCGCATGCTCGAGGGCTGGATCCCCCCCTACGACGCCACCGTGATCGGCAGGCTGAGGGCAGCCGGGGCGGTCGCTGTCGGCAAGACGAACATGGATGAGTTCGCCATGGGCAGCTCGACGGAGAACTCGGCGTTCGGACCGACCCGCAACCCCCACGACCACTCCCGGGTGCCCGGCGGGTCGTCGGGGGGCAGTGCGGCCGCCGTGGCCGCCGGTTTCGCCGCTCTGGGCTTCGGCTCCGACACCGGCGGCTCCATCCGCCAGCCCGCCGCCCTGTGCGGGGTCGTCGGGGTCAAGCCCACCTACGGCCTGGTGTCCCGCTACGGGCTGGTGGCGTTCGCCAGCTCGCTGGACCAGATCGGCCCGATGGCGGCCACGGTGGCCGACGCCGCAGTCGCCCTCGATGTGATCGCCGGCCACGACCCGGCCGACTCGACGTCGCTGCCCGGGGAGCCGCCGCGGGCCACAGCCCGTCTCGATGCCGGGGTGGAGGGCCTGCGCGTCGGGGTGGTCAGCGAGCTGATCAACGCCGAGGGCATCGACGTCGACGTCGTGGCCCGTACCCGGGCGGCGGCCGACGTGCTGGCCGCCGCCGGGGCCAAGGTGGACGAGGTCGCCGTTCCCGCTGCCACCTACGGCCTGAGCGCCTACTACCTGATCGCCCCGGCCGAGGCGTCATCGAACCTGTCCCGCTACGACGGCGTCCGCTACGGGCGGCGCCACGACGCCGAGGACATCACCGAGATGTACCTACAGACCCGCTCCAGCGGTTTCGGCGCCGAGGTCAAGCGGCGGATCATGCTCGGCACCTACGCCCTGTCAGCCGGCTACTACGACGCCTATTACAACAAGGCGCAGCAGGTTCGCACCCTGATCATCGACGACTTGACCGCGGCCTACCGGGACTTCGACGTCCTGTTGAGCCCGACGGCACCGGGGACGGCGTTCCGCCTCGGCTCCAAGACCGTCGACCCGCTGACCATGTACCTCAACGATGTGTGCACCATCCCGTCGAACCTGGCCGGCCACCCGGCGATGAGCGTCCCGTTCGGAACCGGAGCCGACGGGCTGCCGCTCGGAGTGCAGGTCCTGGCGCCGGCGCTGGGTGAAACCGTGATGTTCCAGGTGGCCGCGGTGCTCGAAGCAGCCGCTGCCGGCCTCCAAGCTGTAGAGCAGGGAGGATGAGGGGAATGACCTCGACGGTTGCGGCAACGACGTGGGAGACGGTGATCGGCCTCGAGGTCCACACGGAGCTGCGGACCGAGACGAAGATGTTCTGTGGTTGCCGCAACAGCTTCGGTGACGAGGCGAACACCTCGGTGTGCGCGGTGTGCCTGGGTCTGCCCGGGTCGCTGCCGGTCATCAACCGCCAAGCGGTGGAGTACGCGATGCGGATCGGCGCCGCCCTGCACTGCACCATCGGGGCGTCGCTGTTCCACCGGAAGAACTACTTCTATCCGGACATGCCCAAGGACTATCAGATCAGCCAGTACGACCAGCCCATCAACGCCGACGGCTGGTTGGAGCTGCCCAGCAGCACGCGCATCCGCGTCGAGCGGGCTCACATGGAGGAGGACACCGGCAAGTCCACCCACGTCGGCGGGGGCGGGCGGATCAGCGGCGCCCATCACTCACTGGTGGACTACAACCGGGCGGGCGTCCCCCTGGTGGAGATCGTCAGCCACCCGGATCTGCGCAGCGCAGAGGACGCCCGTGCCTATGTGGACGAGCTGAGGGCCATCCTGGTGGCCACCGGCGCCTCGGACGGCAAGATGGAGGAGGGGTCCCTGCGGGTGGACGCCAACGTCTCGATCCGCCCGTGGGGTACCGAGGCATTCGGCACACGCTGCGAGATCAAGAACATGAACTCCCTTCGTTCACTCGGTCGGGCCATCGACTACGAGGTGGCCCGCCAGATCGCCCTGATCGAAGGCGGCGGCCGGGTGGTGCAGGAGACCCGGCACTGGAGTGAGGACGAGGGCCGGACCAGCTCCATGCGCTCGAAGGAGGAGGCGTTCGACTATCGCTACTTCCCGGAGCCGGACCTGGTCCCTGTTGACCCCTCGGCGACGTGGGTCGCGTCGGTGGTGGCTGCCCTGCCCACCCTCCCCGCGGAGCGGCGGTCCAGGGTGGCGGAGGCCGCTGGCATGGCATCCGACGCGGATGCCGTGGTCACCGTCGTCGCCCTCGACCTCGACCGGTTGGTGACCGCCGTCGTCGATGCCGGCGGCGATGCCTCCTTGGCTGTAAAGCGGCTGGCCAACGAGGTGGCATCGGAGCGTGACGCCGTCGCCGGACTGGACCGGGGAGGATTCGTCCGCCTGGTGGCCATGGAGGCCGGCGGGGAGCTGACCCCCGCCCAGGCCCGCAGCGTGCTCAAGGAGCTGCTGGCCTCCGGGGGCGACGATCCGGCCGCCATCGCCAGCGCCCACGGTTTCGCAGCCATGGCCGCCGACGAGCTGGCCGGAGTGGTTGACGAGGTCATCGCTGCCAACCCGGGGGAGTGGGAGCGTTTCGCCACCGGCGAGGACAAGCTCACCGGGTTCTTCCTCGGCAAGATCAAGGCGGCCACCGCCGGCAACGCCGATCTGAAGGCGGCCAGCGGGCTGCTTCGGGCTCGCCGGGGGGCCTGATCGGGGGCCGCCGCCGCAGGGCGGGCGGCAGGTAGCGGACTGGTCTTGGTAGGGTGATCCCCATACCGACTGGCCTCAGGGCCTCGGTCGCCGGTCCATCCGGCGGGACCAGCGGCGACTCGGGGTAGGACCCGGACCGACCATCGGCCCGACCTTCCCCCCGACTCATCGCATCGGAGCTATCCCAGTTGTCTCTTTCCTTCACGGACCTCGGCGTGCCTGCCGTGCTGTCCGCCGTGCTCGCGGAACGTCACATCGACGAACCGTTCCCCATCCAGGCGGCGACCCTGCCCGACGCTCTCGCTGGTCGAGACGTGTCCGGCCGGGCGCCGACCGGATCGGGCAAGACCCTGGCGTTCGGCATCCCAGCCGTCGTCGCTGCCAAGACCGCCCGCGGGGGCGCCAAGCGCTGCCCGTCGGGTAGTCCCTTCGGCCTGATCCTGGTCCCCACCCGTGAGCTGGCTGCCCAGGTGCAGACCGCTCTGGAGCCCCTCGCCGCCGTCACCGGCCTGAGGGTCACCTCCATCTACGGCGGTGTGGGCTACGGCGGCCAGCGGGCCGCACTGCGCAAGGGCGTCGACATCGTCGTGGCGTGCCCCGGCCGTCTCGAGGACCTGGTGGCGCAAGGCGACGTGGACCTGGCGCACGTCGGCCTGGTGGTCGTGGACGAAGCCGACCGGATGGCCGACATGGGGTTCCTCCCCGCCGTCCGCCGCCTCTTGGACGCCACCCGGTCGGACCGCCAGACGCTGCTGTTCTCGGCCACCCTCGACGGCGAGGTGGACGTGCTGGTGAAGCGCTACCAGCGCCGGCCCCGTCGCCACGAGGTCCTTGCCGAGGAGGGCGAAGCCGGCGACGTTCACCATGTGTTCTGGAGGGCGCCGACGGAGCGCCGGGTGGCGCTGACCGCCCAGGTCGTCGCCGCCCACGCCCCGGCAATCATCTTCTGCCGGACCCGGCACGGCTCCGACCGCCTGGTCAAGCGGCTGGCCCAGGCCGGCGTGAGCGCGGCGCCCATCCACGGCGCCCGCAGTCAACCGCAGCGGGACCAGGCCCTGGCCGCCTTCCGGGGCGGCACCGTCCAGGCCCTGGTGGCTACCGACGTGGCCGCCCGGGGCATCCACGTCGACGCCGTGGCCTGCGTCGTGCACTACGACCTGGCCGCCGACCCCAAGGACTACCTGCACCGCTCGGGGCGGACCGGTCGGGCCGGCGCCGACGGCGTGGTCGTCAGCCTGGTCGGACCGGATCAGACCACGGAGGTGCGGAACATCCAGCGCCATCTGGGCTACGTCCAGGAGCTGATCGCCCCGGACCCCTCCGCGTTGCCGGCCTCGGCCCCGTTCGTCGCCCAGCCGGAACTGGTCGAGACCCGCCGCCCCCAGGGGGAGCAGCGCCGGCCGGCTGGCAACGGCGGGCCCGGCGGCAAGCGGCGTCGTTCGACCGGCGCGCGCTCTCACCGCGGGAGTGGTC
>JALYZO010000002.1 GCA_030945745.1 Actinomycetota bacterium | reverse complement strand
TCTTCGCTGTGCCCACCTTCTACGCCCGCCTGGTGGCAGGCGAGGGCAGTGGGGTGGCGGAGGGCACATGGGCCGGCTCACTGCGGGTGGCGGTGTCGGCGGGCGAGGCCCTCACCGTCGCCCTGGCCCGGCGCTGCCGGGCGTTCCTCGGCTGCCCGGTCCTCGATGGGTTGGGCTCGACGGAGGTGGGCCAGACGTTTCTCAGCAACACCGTCTCCTGCGTGCGCGACGGCACCGTGGGCCGGCCGCTGGAGCCTTACCAGGTTGCGGTCCGCGACGGCCTGGGTCGTCCTTCGGAGCCGGACGCTCTCGGCACGCTGTGGGTGCAGGGGCCGACCGTCCTGATCGACTACCTGGGCCAAGCCGGGACCGCGGTCGCGGGCCGGGACGGCGAGTGGCTCTGCACCGGCGACCGGGCGGTCGTCGACGCCGACGGCTTCGTCTCCCTCCGTGGCCGCATCGACGACATCGAACTGGTAGGCGGGATCAACGTCGCGCCCAGCGAGGTGGAGCTCGTCCTGAGCGCCAACCCGGGGGTGATGGAGGTGGCCGTGGCCGGGGTGCAGGATGGTGCGGGGGGCTCGCACCTGGAGGCCTTCGTCGTGGCCGCCCCCGGCGCCGGTGCAGACCTGGGGGCCGAGCTGGTCGATGCGGCCCGGGACAACTTGGCCCGTCACCTGGTGCCCCGGGCCGTCCACCTGGTCGACGACCTGCCTCGCACCCCCACCGGCAAGCTGCGTCGCTTCGTGCTCCGTTCTGGGGAGTGGCCGGGTGCCCGCTGACCTGGCCGGGCTCTTCGAGGCCCAGGCCGCGGCCACCCCCGATGCCACCGCCGCCGTGGCCGGGGCGACATCGCTCACCTACCGTCAGCTCGACGGCCGCGCCAACCGCCTCGCCCATCACCTGCAAGGTCTGGGGGTGGGTCCCGAGGTGCTCGTGGGGATCTGCCTGGGGCGAGGTCTGGATCTCGGCGTCGCCGTCCTCGGGGTCCTGAAGGCGGGCGGGGCGTGCCTGCCTCTCGACCCCGCGTACCCGACGCCGCGCCTGGCCTTCATGCTCGAGGACGCCTCACCTCTGGTGTTGCTGACCGGGGAGGGAGAGACGGGCAACCTCCCCGACCACAACGGCCGGACCGTCGGCGTGGCCAGCGTCGATCATTCCCCGAGCCTGCGCCCTCCCCGGGAGACCCGGCCCCACCACCTGGCCTACGTCCTGTACACCTCGGGATCGACGGGGCGGCCCAACGGGGTGATGCTGGTCCATCGGGGCCTGGTCAACCACGCCCGGGCGGCGGCGGTGACCTACCAGCTCGGGCCGGGCGACCGCGTCCTGCAGTTCTGCTCCATCAGCTTCGACGTCAGCGTCGAGGAGCTCTTCCCCACCTGGGCCTCCGGTGCGACCGTGGTGTCCCGCAGCGAGGACACGCCCATCCTGGGCCGGGCGTGGCTCGACTGGTTGCGTGCACAGGGCGTGACCATGCTCAACCTGCCGACCGCCTACTGGCACGCGTGGGTACGGGACCTCACCGCCCTCGGCGAGAAGGTGCCCGAGGCCATCCGAACGGTGATCGTGGGGGGCGAGCAGGCCCTGGGCGACGCCTACCGGGACTGGCTGGGGGTGGGCGGGGACCGGCCCCGGTGGTTCAACGCCTACGGTCCCACCGAGGCCAGCGTGATGGCAACCCTTCACCAGGCACCCCCCGGCGGCACCGGCGATGACGGGGGTGACCCCCCGGTCGGGCGGCCGCTGCCGGGCGTGACGATCCACCTGCTCGACCCCGAGCTCCTGCCGGTGCCGGCCGGCGAGATCGGCGAGATCTTCATCGGCGGCGCTGGCCTGGCCAAGGGCTACCTCCGTCGCCCCGCTCTCAGCGCCGAACGCTTCGTCGCCGACCCCTTCTCGGGTGTGCCGGGGGCCCGGCTCTACCGCAGCGGCGACCTGGGCCGCCTCCGTCCCGACGGTGCGCTCCACTTCGTGGGACGTGCCGACGACCAGGTGAAGGTGCGGGGTTTCCGCATCGAGTGCGGCGAGGTCGAGGCAGCCCTGCGGGCCCACCCGGCGATCGGCGAATCCGTGGTGGTGGCCAGAGAGGACACACGGGGCGACCGTCGGCTGGTCGCCTACCTGGTAGCGGCTCAGGGGCGCCCCGCCCCGGGGGGCGGCGACCTGCGCCGGTTCCTGGCCGCCCGCCTCCCGAGCCACATGGTCCCCGGCACTTTCGTGCCCCTCGATGCTCTGCCCCTCACGGGCAACGGCAAGATCGACCGTGGCGCCCTGCCGGCCCCCGTTGCGGCCGGGGGCGCCGCGGCCTGGGGAGCGCCGCGCACCCCCACCGAGGAGGTGGTGGCAGCCATCCTCTCCGATGCCCTCGGCGTCTCCGGGATCGGGCCCGATGACGACTTCTTCGATCTGGGAGGCCACTCGCTCCTGGCGGCGCAGGTCGTGGCTCGGGTGCACGAGGAGCTGGGCGCGCTCCTCCCCCTGCGGGCGATCTTCGATGCCCCCACGGTGGCGGGGCTGGTTGCCGCGCTGCATGCTCAGGTGCCCGGGGAGGAGAGCGCCGGGCCACCGCCCCTGGTCGCTCAGCCCCGCTCGGTAGCCACCCCGGCGGCGACCTTCCCCATCTCCCTGCCCCAGGAGCAGATGTGGGCGGTGCAGACCCGCGCCGGGACCCGGGTTGACAACAACGTCACCGCCTGCCTCCGGCTGGCCGGACCCGTCAACCCTGAGGCCCTGCGGCTGGCCCTGCAGGCGCTGGTCGAGCGCCACGAGAGCCTCCGGACCAGCTTCGCCGTCCTGGAGGGGCGCCCCGTGCAGAGCGTCGCCGCGTCCGTACCGGTGGAGCTGGGCGTCACCGACCTCTCCGCCACCACCCCGGCGGCCCTCGACGACGAGCTGCGTCGCCGGATCGCCGCCGTCGACGGCGAGCCGTTCGACCCCGTCCGGACGCCGCTGTTCCGCTTCCACCTGTTCACCGTCGGGAGGGGCGCCGCAGTGGCGGCGCTGACCTTCGATCATCTGGTGTGCGACGGCCCGTCGGCCTACATCCTCCTCTCGGAGGCGACCGAGGCCCATCAGGCCGTCGCCCGCGGTGAGCGGCCCCGGCTGCGGCCTCTCACCGTGAGCTACGCCGACTTCGCGGCATGGCAGCGGCGTTGGTTCACAGAGGAGCGCCTCGGCGGCCAGCTCGAGTACTGGAAGCGGAAGCTGGCGGGCATGCCGCTCGGCCCGGCCGTGGCCTTCGACCACCTCCCCGCCACCCCCACCCGGCGGATCGTCACCCGCCCCGTCGCCGTCGATCCCTCTCTGTTCCGCCCCATCGAGGCGCTGGCCCGGCGCGGCCGGGCCAGCGTGTTCGTCCTGTGCGTGGCTGCGGTGGCAGCAGTGCTCAGCCGGGTGGGAGGACTCGACGACATCCTTCTCAGCACCACGCTCAGCGGGCGGGGACGTCCCGAGCTTGAAGGGGTGGTCGGCAACTTCGCGGGGGCCGGGAGGCTCCGCATCGACCTGTCGGGCGACCCCGGCTTCGAGGACGTGGTGTCCCGGGCCCGCGACAGCGTGCTCGGTCTCTTCGAGCACCAGGACATCCCCTTCTTTCGTGTCCGGAGCGCGCTGGCACCCACCTTCGCCGAGCAGGGAACGGCAGGACGTCCCCCCTTCGCCCTCCTCCCTGTCGAGCTCCAGTACTTCCGGGCCGCTCACGATCACTGGGCGCCGGGCGCCGGCGTCGTCGAGCGCCCGGACCGGGGACGGGGGGAGCGGCTGCGGCCCGACGGAGAGCTGTTCTTCCGGGGCCAGCTGCACCCGCTCAGCGTCACCCTCTTCGACGACGGCATCCAGCTTTGGGGCGAGCTCAGCTACAAGGTCGACTTCTATGACCCGGCGACCATCGAAGCCCTGGCCACGGGCCTGGAGGCGGTGATGACCGCGGTGGCCGCTGACCCCTCGACCCGCCTGTCCGCGTTGCCGGTCAGCACCCGGTCATGAGTCGACACCCCGTCGGCGAATCGAGCAGCCCGGCCTACGACGACCCAGCCTGCGAGGAGTCGGCGCTGACAGGGTTGTCGTGCTCCTCCCAGATCTGGTCGAGGCTCGTCATGAATGCCAGCGTCTCGGCTGCTTCGTCCTCGTCGATGCGGGCCATGGCGAAGCCCATGTGGATGAGCACCCAGTCGCCGACGCTGAGGCCGCCCTCCTCACCAAGCACCAGGCCGATGTTGACCTCCCGGATGGCGCCGTTCACCTCGGCCGAGCCTCGATGCTCTGCCGCATCGGTCAGATCGACGATCTGACCAGGCATTCCGATGCACATGTACGACCTCCCGTTGAAGGCTTCCAGCCTACGCTGGCGGATCGACGTCGTGGCGAAGGAGGTTCATGAACCTGTTCTCCACCCCCTCGAGGCGAGCGGGTCGGCGTGGGCATCAACGGCCAGGCAGACCTCGCGCCTGCGGCGACCATGGACTGCCAGACCGCCAGCGACGACCGTGCCCAGGCCGGCGGCGGTCAGGAGCAGGGAAGCGGGCGCAGCGCCAGGGACTGGCCGGCGGACCATGGCATAGTCCGGTACTGCTCCGGGATGGTCCTGTTGAGCGACCCCGATGACGGGGCTGGCCGGCGCCGGAGCGGCAGCGGGGGCCAACGCCGGTGCGGGCGCCGGTGCCGGGGCGGGTCCAGGTGCCGGTGCGGGCGCCGGTGGTGCGGGGGCCGGTGCGGGCGCCGGGGCCGGGGGAGAGGGCGGGACCGGAGGAGGCGGAGGAGCCGGCTTGACCGGAGGGGCTCCCGTGCCTGAGCCAGGATCGCCCGGACCAGGTCTGTTGGCGGCGATCGCTGCGGATCCGCTCCCGGCCAAGCTCGGACACGGGTAGGTGAACACCGAGCCGTTCGACGTTCCCTGCGCGGTGGTCGTCGTCACATCGACGTGGCCCGGGGGATGGGCCGGCGCCCGGGGGACGAGGATCGTGGTGTTCGAGGCAACCGTAGAGGTCCCGGTGGCCAGCAGCGACGTCCCGAAGCTCACGCGGGTGGCGTCGAGAGAGAACCCGGTACCGCTGATGATGACGGTCGTCCCTCCCGCCTCAGGCCCACAGGCGGGGGTCAGGCCTTCGATGCGGGGCGGACCGGACAGGTAGGTGAAGGTGGCGGCTGGGACGGGAGCGCTGGTCGCTGACCCGACGGTGGCCGTGAGAAGGACCGCCGCCTCCGTTCCCGGTGGGGAGAAGGCGACGCAGGTTGTCGTGCTGTGACAGCTCACCTGGGTCGCGGGCACGGCCCCGAAGTCGACCGTGGTGGCTCCAGGCGTGGTATCGAAGCCGGTGCCGGTGATGGTCACGGCGATCCCACCTCCCACCAATCCGGAACGGGGCATGATCCTGCTCACCGTGACGTCGGTGCTCCCTGCGCTCGCCGTAGGGCCGGCCGAGATGACCACCGCCGCTATGAGCGGCATGGCAGCGGCTACGGCGACGCCGAAGTGCCTCGCCGTCCAGGCCTGCGGGCGACGCGGCCGGCTTGGGCCCTCGACCATCGCCGGCACGGCTCAGGACCCGAGCGAGTCGCGGATGGCTGCTCGGCCTTCCGCCGGGGTCATGGCCACCAGGTCGGGCAACGCCAGCCCCAGCCCGCCAACCAACGCATCCGCCAGGAAGAAACCGGTGCGCCACTGCCCCTCGATCAGGCCGGAGCCGAAGAAGGTCTCGCTGGTCTCGCTGTCGTCTATTGAGGCGCGGAAGCGCTCCCTCAGCAACTCGTGGTGCTCCCGGCACCAGGGAAGCCATTCCCCGAAACCTTCGTAGCCGTACCAGAAGTAGTCCTCCTCGTCTCGGCCACCAACGGCGGCCTTGGACGCCTGGATGGCCAAACCCTCGTAGAAGGCCATCCACGCCGCGTCGCTGGGCGCAGGCTGGCCGAGGGCGATCTCGTGCAGCGCATGAGCATCCTCGTGGGCGACCAGGACCCGGGCACCCTCTGCGGTGCTGAACCACTCCAAACAGTGGAACAACGCCACCTCCCCTTCCAGGCGGCCGACCACGGCGCTGGTGGACAGGGAGCCCACCAGCAGAACATGGCGGGGCGGGGCGGAGCCCGTCACTCCCAAGATGTCCGCCACCGTCGGCTCCATCTCGTTGATGATCGCGGTCATGATCGGCGCGGCGGTCGCCGCCAGCTTTCGAACACGCGACAGGTCCTGAACCAAGGCGTTGCGCCCATCGGTGCTCGGGGCCACGGCATGGAACGCCTCGAACACCTCCGGATAGTGCTTCTCGTAGTTGTCGTCCCAGAGCTGCGGCCTGAGAAAGGGGCTCTCCAAGAACGCTTTGCGGGCGAACGCCTCGAAGGTGGGAGTGGTATCGAGGACATGGGGCATGGTCGATGATGGACCGGCAGCGCACGACGGTCAAGACGACCAGTCGCCGGCCACGGGGACCGGAGATGCCCTATAGGCTCCGGACATGGGGATGGTGTGACGGTCGAACCGGAGATCGATGTCCGAGAGCAGGGGGTCATCGACATGATGGCTCGCCAGCAGGCCATCGTCGAGGGGCTTCGACCACCACCCGGTAGCGACGATGTTGCCACCTGCCTCGGGTGGATGGCCGTGCGACGCCAGGCGCAGACCTATCTCCGGCACCTCCAGCCGAGGCTGGCGACAACGAGCGTCAAGGGGGGAGTGGCGCCGCTGTCGTTGAGCGTCGCTGCGCAGAACCTGACCCGCTGCCTCGACGAGGCGACGTTGCACCTCGAGCGCTTCGATGAAACCGTTCGGGCGCAGGCTCGGCCTCGCCTGGGCTTGCGCTTGGCGGTGATCGGCAAGGGCGGGGCCGGAAAGACCTTCGTGTCGAGCACCCTGGCCCGTCTCCTGGCCCAGCAGGGACGTCAGGTCCTGGCCCTCGACATGGACACCAACCCCGGTCTGTCGATGAGCCTCGGGCTGCCGCCCATCGACGCCGGACTGCCCATGGAGGCGGTCGAGGAGCATGGGGGGTCCATGTACGGGTGGCGGCTGGCGGCCGGCCTCAGCCCCACCGAAGCCGTTGACCGTTTCAGCGTCGACGCTCCCGACGGCGTCCACTTCCTCGGCCTGGGCAAGGTCGGAGCGGTCGACAAGCTGGGATCAAAGCGGTCCGTGGGGGCTCTGCTCCACATCGCCCTCGGGTTCGGACGTCCGGACTGGGACGTGATCGCCGACCTGGAGGCGGGTCCCACCACTCCCTTCGAGGGCTACCACTCCTTCGCCGACGACGTCGTGGTGGTGGTAGGCCCGGCCTGGCGCTCGGCCATGACCGCCCGCCGCCTGCTCACGCTGGTCGGCCCGCGGCGGACCATCATGGTTGCGAATCGATTCCGTGACGAGCCGGATCACCCAGGTCTCACCCCGCTGGCTCGCATCCCGTTCGATCCCCGGGTGGCCGACGCCGAGGGCGCTGGACTCCCCCCGCTCGGCGCCTGCCCCGACGCCGCCGCCATCAGGGCTGTCGACCACTTCGCCCGACGTCACCTGATCGAGGAGGTCAACGCATGAGGATCGCTGTCACCGGCAAAGGGGGAGCGGGCAAGAGCACCATCTCCGGAGCCCTCAGTCGCCAATTCGCCCGACAGGGCCGCACGGTGGTAGCCGTCGATGCCGACCCGAACCCGAACCTCGGCATCTCGCTGGGCGTGGACGCAACCACCGTGGAGACCATGAGGCCCATCCTGAACGCCTTGATCGACAGTGGACACACCCACAACGATCCGATGCCACTGGCGGAGGATCTGCTGGATCGCTACGGCATCGAGGCACCCGAGGGGATCACCCTGGTCGCAACAGGAAAGATCGAGCGCCCCACCGACGCTTGCCTGTGCTGTGGCTCGCACACCACGACCCGGCAGTTCTTCGGTGAGCTCTCCGCTGACGATCGCGTCGTGTTGGCCGACCTGGAGGCAGGTCTCAACGATCTCATCTGGGCCCGGCCCGGGCCCGGGGATGTCGTTGTGGTCGTGGCCGAGACCAGCGCCAAGTCCTTTGAGATCGCCCGTCGAGCCGTGCAACTGGCTGAGGAGATGGGGGTGCAGCGCATCATCGGCGTGGCCAACCGGGCCGCAGCCGGACTCGAGGCCGCCACCGTGGCCGATCGTCTGGGCGTCCGGGAGGCGGTGGTGGTGCCCGAGGATCCCGCCGTCGAGCGGGCCGACCACCTCGGCGTCGCAGCCATGGACGCCGACCCTCATTCACCGGCCATGTCGGCCATCGCCCTATTGGCTGCGCGGCTGACCTGAGGTTGGCCGCCGAACCACGTATGGAGGAGAAGTCCCTGATGGAAGAAACCGTGTCCGAGCCCGTCTCGAACCCGAGAGTCGATCGCGATGAGGTGTTCCTGGAATACACCAAGAGCATCTGCCCGATGTGCAAGGTCGTCGTGGACGCCGAGGTCAACATCCGTGACGGGCGGGTGGTCCTGTCGAAGCGATGCCGGGAGCATGGCCGATTCGAGGCGTTGGTCTCCTCCGATGCCGAGGGTTACCTGGCCGCCCTGCGATACAACAAGCCGGGCACGATCCCGCTGGCCACCCAGACCGAGGTGGTGGAGGGCTGTCCCCTGGACTGCGGCCTGTGCCCCGACCACAAGCAGCATGCCTGCCTCGGGATCCTGGAGGTCAACTCCGGCTGCAACCTGGACTGCCCGGTGTGCTTCGCCGACTCCGGCCATCAACCGAACCACTTCACCCTCACCATGGACCAGATCGCCGTCGCCCTCGACGCCTTCGTGGAAGCGGAGGGAGAGCCGGAGGTCGTCATGTTCTCCGGGGGGGAACCGACCATCCATCCCCAGATCCTCGACGCCATCGCCCTGGCCTACGCAAAGGGGGTCAAGAACATCACGTTGAACACCAACGGGATCCGCCTGGCGCATGACCGTCGCTTCGTCGCCGCCCTGGCTGCCATGACTCCCAAGCCGCCGGGGATCTACCTCCAGTTCGACGGGCTGCGAACCGATACCCACCTGGCCATGCGAGGCCGCGACCTGCGAGCCGCCAAGCAGAGCGCCCTCGATGCGTGCGCCGAGGCGGGGCTGATCGTCACGTTGGCTGCTGCGGTCGAGCGGGGGGTCAACGACGACGAGGTGGGTGACATCGTCCGCTTCGGGATCAACCATCCGGCGGTACGGGCGGTGGCGTTCCAGCCCGTCACCCACGCCGGGCGGCACCTGGAGTTCGACCCGATGAGCCGGCTCACCAACGCTGACGTTGTCTCCGGACTGGTCGAGCAGTGCCCGGACTGGTTCGAGAAGGCCGACTTCTTCCCGGTGCCGTGCTGCTTCCCGACGTGCCGTTCCATCACCTACCTGCTGGTCGACGGCGATCAGGTGGTGCCGATCCCCCGCCTGGTGGACATCGACGAGCACCTCGACTACGTGACCAACCGGGCCCTGCCGGAGTTCGACATCAAGCACGCCCTGGAGAAGCTGTGGAGTGCTTCGGCCGTCCCGGGAGTCGACGCCACCGCCGCCCAACTCGAGTGCGTCACCTGTGGGCTCGACCTTCCCGACCTGGCCATGAGCATCAAGGAGAAGGCGTTCATGATCGTGATCCAGGACTTCCAGGATCCCTACACCCTCAACGTGAAGCAGTTGATGAAGTGCTGTGTCGAGGAGCTCACCCACGACGGCCGTCTCATACCGTTCTGTGCCTACAACTCTGTCGGCTACCGCGAGCAGATCCGCGCCGAGCTGACAGGGACGGAGATCGCACCCCTGGTCCCCAACGCCAGCGCCCTCGACCTGCTGCTGGCGACGACGCCATCGGGGGCTCGCACCGCCGCCGCGCCGGCAGATGGAGCGAGCCGTGATGCCACCAACGTCGGGCGGGGCTTGACGTGACCCCCACCGATGCGAGCAGCATCAAGGCCTGTTGTGCCGCCAGCTACCAGTCCGACCTGGTGGCGCTGATCCTGGGCGACAGCTACCACCCCGGCGGCTCGGCCCTGACCCGGCGCCTGGCCGATGCGCTCAGGATCACTGGGGGCCAAAGGGTCCTCGACGTGGCCAGCGGGCCTGGCAGCACCGCGCTGCTCCTGGCCGCCGACTACGGCGCAACGGTCGAAGGGGTCGATCTGGGTGAGGCGACGGTCGACACCGCCAACCGGCGGGCCCGAGAGCTCGGCTTCGCCGGGCTGGCCGGCGAAGCCGACGCGCGGGTGAGCTTCCGGGTCGGGGACGCGGAGCGCCTACCGGTTGCCGATGCGTCGGTGGATGCAGTGCTCAGCGAGTGCGCGCTGTGCACCTTCCCCGACAAGGCGACGGCGCTGCGCGAGATGACACGGGTCGTGCGTGCCGGTGGGCGGGTGGGGATCACCGACGTGACCATGGACCCCGACCGCCTCGATCCGGAATTGGCTGACCTGGCCGGTTGGATCGCCTGCCTGAGCGACGCGCGGCCCCTGGAGGGCTATGAGGATCTCCTGACGGCGGCCGGGCTGTCCGTCGAGGTCACCGAACGCCACGACGCCGCCCTCGAGCGCATGATCGACCTGATCGACGCCCGCATCACCGCCCTTGCCATGACCGGGACGCCGGCGCTGGCCGGGATCGACGTCGAGGCCGTCCGTCGCCGGGTTCGGGCCGCCAAGGCTGCGGTTGCCGACGGTGTCGCCGGCTACGCGCTGCTCGTGGCCGTCAAGGCCTGACCTCCAGCCGGTGTCGCCTGTCGCCCCGGCCACCACCCGCCGGTCGGTCTCGTGGCGGAGGCAAGACCCGCCAGGTTCCCCCTCTATGCCTCCACCATCTACTGTGGCGACCCGGGGGAAGCGATCCGGGGAGAACTGCCAATGCGACAAGACTCGAAGTTGAACACCCGGATGGCTGTGACGCAGAGGGTGCTCGCCACCCTTGCCATCCTCATCGCGCTGGGCGCCATAGGCAGCACCTTCAGGTCCTTCCAGGCCTTCGACGTCGTGGGCTGCGGAGCGCCCGCGCTCGGCTCCAAGGTGGAGCACCGGGCGCCGACAGCCAGCTTCCTCTACGGGCGGGAGGGGCGGGTCTGCGGAGACCACGGGAGAAGTCGACTGACCGTTGCCGCCGTGGTCGCGGTCCTGGGCCTGACCCTCGGCATCGCCGGATGGGCCAGACCCCTGGGCCTGCCCTGGTGGATCACAGGGGAGGACCCTCCCTTCATGGTGGCCAGACGTCAGGACGATGACACCGACCGTGACGGCACCGACGATCGCGCCACCGGCGATCGCTCCACCGGCGATCGCGCCACCGACGATCGCGTTACTCAGGATGCCGTCGCCGACCACCGGGTCACCGAAACGGCGGGCCCGCAGCACGAGCCAGTCACCCCTGCCGGCATGCCCCCTCGGGTGCCGCTCCCGCCTGGGGCAAGGGGTCGGGTGGCGAAGCCGGCGTCGGCGAACACGCCGCGACCGGCGAACACGCCGGAGCAGGCGCCTGTTGGCAGGGCGAGGCCGATGAGGGCGCAGGCGCCCGCCGCCAAGGCGAGGCCAGCCAGGGCTCAGGCGGCGAAGCCGGCGCCCGCAGGCAGGCCGGCTCCGGCCGATGGTCCGAAGGTGAGGGGTCGGGGCGCGAGGCCGGCTCCGGCCGATGATCCGAAGGTGAGGGGTGGGAGGGCCAAGCCGGGGCCTTATGACAGGACGGCGTCAAGCGACGATGCGAAGGCGGCTGAGAAGCCCAGTCCGGCGCGAGGCCGGCCAGCCAAGTCGACTCCCGCCCGGCCGGCTCCCGAGCGGGATCGACGAAACCCGCGCTGATCACCCCTCGGTGCAAGCCGCCGAGGCGACCTATGCGGGACCCTTGGGCCTGCGGCGGGGGGCGACTGCGGAGCCCCCTCGGGGGGCGGCGGCGGACGCCTTGGTTGCCTTGGTTGCCTTGGTTGCCTTGGTTGCCTTGGTTGCCTTGGTTGCCTTGTTCGGCTTGGTTGCCTTGATCGCCTTGATCGCCTTGGTTGCCTTGATCGG
>JALYZO010000191.1 GCA_030945745.1 Actinomycetota bacterium | reverse complement strand
AACCCTGATGACGCGGAGCGAGGGGTGCGCTGTTGCGATCTGGTCGAAGTCCTCGTCCTGGGTCACGAGTGGCAACCCGTGCACGATGGCGGTGGCTGCGATCAAGGAGTTGGTGAGCCTCACCGTGCGGTGCACGCCCATGCGCCGGCAATCGATGACGAGCCGTGCCCACGCCGTCATCACCGGCTCGCTGACGGAAATGGGGTCGGACTCCCGTGCGAGAGCGAGGGTATCTGCGCGTCGCGCCAGAACTTCCTCGTCGACCGCGGCGAGGACACCAAGCTCCAGCTCGCCGATCGTGACGACAGACACCGCCACGCGCTCGGGCAACGGGCCGAGCGGCCGATGTGTCTCCCTGGCGATGAACACGGATGTGTCGAGCAATCCCGAGGTCAAAGGTCAGCCAGAGTTTCACCGGAAAGCTCCTCGAGGTCATTCCGCAAGCCGGGGTCCGCGGAACGGTGCTCGAGCTGGTCGCGCAAGGCCGCCCCCGACAGCCACCGTGTGCGACCAGCGTGGGGAACGATGTCTGCGATCGGCTCGCCACGCACGGTCAGGGTGACGCGCTCGCCTGCGCGCAGAGCGTCAATCACGCGGGCCGTGTCGTTGCGGAGCTCCCTGACACCTACGTCCATGTGCGACAGCGTAGCACCAGGTTCGGCACCGGGTATATCGAAGATTGGCGAGCTCAGCAACCAGCGCACCTTTTGTCAGATGTGCTTCGGCAACCACTCAGCCAGCCAGTACACCCGGTAGACCATGTAGCCGGCCAGGCCGATGAGGAGGACCTTGAAGTGCCAGGGGACGGCGCGGGCGGGTTTGGCGATGACCGTGCCACAGGTCGGGCACGTGCCGTCCTCCGACATGCTGGTCGGGTTCCAGAACTTGCTGCAGTCCTCACACCAGGGCAACGCGATCCTCCACGGACCCTCGGGAACGGTCGGGGGGACGCCCGAGGTCCCCTACGGTACCGCTCCTGGCTACCAATCCCCCGGCGACGACGGCATCGGAGACTCGTGCATGCGTGTCCCGCCGGGCAGGGGTGACCCGGGGACGGTCCTCGGGGCCACGCCGCAGGCGGCGAGGAGCAGGGCCACGACGGGCAGGACGTAGGCGCCGATGAGGATGGTGATCGTGGCCAGCAATCCCCGAACGGCGAGGCACACCCCGAGGGGCACGGCCACTGCCGCCAGCACCCCATACCCCTCGGCGCTCACCAGCGACACCCGGGGTTGGGTCCCGGCTCGGCCGGAGGACACCGTCACCACGGGCCAGAACCTCGCCGCCCAGAACAGCAGCAACGCTCCCACCGTCGCCAGGTTGATCACGCGTTCCGTGGGGGCGGGCCGGCAACCCGGTAGTGGTCCGTGCGCCTCCCCACGCGGCCAGGCTACGCCTCCCTGGCTCCGACCGACGGGTGCCGCCTCAAGACCTCAGGTGCGGCGGACGGCCAGGATGGCGACGTCGTCGCTCAGCGGGGCGGAGGCGAAGTCCCGGGCCGCCTCCAGGAGCACCTTGCCGATGATGGTCGCGTCCTGGCCGGGGTCGCGCCGGATGATGCTGGCGATGCGCTCCTCCCCGAAGAGCTGACCGCCGTCCCGGGCCTCGGCCAGGCCGTCGGTGTAGAGCACGATCAGGTCACCGGGCGACAGGGGCAGCTCCCGGGAGACGTAGGTCCCGTCGGGATCGAGGGTGAGCAGCGGGCCGGTGGAGCTGAGAGCCCGCATCTCCGAGTCCTGCCACAACCACATCGCCGGGTGCCCGGCCGACGCGTAGCGGAGCGTCGAGGCGTTGGGGTCGAGCACCACCACGCACACCGACACCAGATCCTCGGGCCGACCGCTGGTGGACAGGACCTTGTTGAGCTCCTCGAGGGCCTGGGCCGGGTCGCGGTACTGGCTCAGGAAGTTCCGCAGCAGGTACTTGACCTGGAAGGCGGTGATGGACGGCTCGATCCCGTGACCGGCCACGTCGCCGATGACCGCGGCGATCCGGCCGCCTTCGGTGGGGTAGACGTCGTAGAAGTCCCCGGCCATCATCCCGGTGCCCGGCTCGTAGACCCGGCCAAACTCGAAGCCGTCGATGTGGGGAAGGTCCTCGGGGGCCAGGCGGTCGGCCCACTGGCGGGGAGCCAGGTCCTCCTGGGCCAGGACCTCCTCGGCCCGGCGCTCCAGCATGGCCCGGTTCTCGGCCAGGCGGGCCTCGTCGAAGAAGCGGGGGGCGAAGCGGATGGACACCGCAACGGGGACGCCCACGGCCAGCAGCGGCAGCTCGAACCATGCCGAGGTCGACAGCGAGGCCACGAAGAGCCCCACGGTCAGCACCGAGTAGAGGATCGAGGTGTGCAGGTCCTTGTCGAACGCCGCCCGGACCAGGGCGACCGCATCGTTGCCGCTGGTCGACGACGCCGTCTCCGTCTCGATGCGTCGCGATGCCCGGGCCAGGCGGGACGCGGCACGCCCCCACAGGCCCGCAGCGACGGCGCAGCACGCCGCCGGAGCGAGCAGCCAGGGCTGGGCGAACATGAGCAAACGGTACTACGGGGGCGCCGAGAGGCGACCGATCAGCCGGTCCGGCGTCGCACCCGGAAGTGGAGGGGGGTGGGACCGAAGCCGAAGTGCTCACGCACCTTGCGCTCCAGGTAGCGGAGGTAGGGGGCGGGGATGGCGCTGGTGGTGAACAACGTGAAGGTAGGCGGGTCGGTCGCCCCCTGGGTGGCGTAGAGCACCCGGCCCCGGGGCGGGCGATGGGCGGCCTGGGCCATGGCCACCACCCGGTTGAGCTCGGCGGTGGGGATCCGCCGGTGGTAGGCATCGATCGACGCCCACAGAGCTGGGTAGAGCTTGTGGATGCCGAGGCCGGTAGCCGCCGACACCTTGAGCACCGAGGCGTAGGACAGGAACACCAGCCGGTCGGCGACCTCGGCGCGGACTGCGGCACGCGCCTCGGTGTCGAGCAGCTCCCACTTGTTGAGGATGATGACCACCGGGCTGCCGGCGGCGTCGACGCGCTCGGCCAGGCGCTGGTCCTGGCGGGTCACCCCGTCGGTGGCGTCGATCACCAACAGGGCGGCGTCGGCCCGGTCGATGGCCTGGAGGGCCCGGACCAGCGAGTAGTACTCCGCGCCCGACGCCTCCCGGGCCCGTCGGCGCATGCCGGCCGTGTCGATGAAGCGGATGTCGCCTTCGGCGGTGGTGACCAACGTGTCGATGCTGTCCCGGGTCGTCCCGGCGATGTCGTGGACCACGGACCGCTCGTTGCCGATCAGGCGGTTGAACAGGGTGGACTTGCCCACGTTTGGGCGCCCGACGATGGCCACGGCGGGCACCTTGGCCACCACCTCGGCATCGTCGAGAGGAACATCGGCAACGGAGGCTGGCAGTGCGGTGACGACGGCATCGAGGAAGTCCCCCGTTCCTCGGCCGTGCAGGGCACTGATCGGGTAGGGCTCGCCGATGCCGAGCCGGGCGAAGGTCCACACGTCGGAGTCGCGGCTCTCGCCGTCGATCTTGTTGACCACCAGGAGCGTGGGGCGCTCCGCTTGGCGGACCAGGCGGGCCACCTTGGCGTCCTCGTCGGTGATGCCCACGACGCCGTCGACGACGACGACGACGACGGCGGCCTCGGCCATCGCCTTCTCCGCCTGGGCGCTGACGGCCTCGTCGAGGGCGTCGCCGGCGGCCAGCCACCCGCCGGTGTCCTCGATGATGAAATCGCGCCCGGCCCACTCGGTGTCGAGAGGCTTGCGGTCGCGGGTCACCCCCGGATGCTCCTCGACGATCGCCTCCCGGCGGCCGACGATGCGGTTGACCAGCGTGCTCTTGCCGACGTTGGGTCGCCCGATGACGGCGACGACGGGACGGCGGGTCATCAGCGGGCGGCGATCAGGGACGGCGACGACGTCAGGGCCGCCCGCAGGCTGGCCCCGTTGGCGGGGACGATCTCCACGGGGCGAGGCAGTTCCCCAGGAGTGGTGCCATCGAGGAAGCGACCGCCTGTCAGACACGAGTCGGGGATCAGGTAGCGGCGGCCGGTGGGGGCATGCTGGAGGGCCGATGCCAGGTCCGGCCCGGTGAGTAGGCCGGCCACGCCAGTGTTCCCGCCGAAGAAGCTGTTCTCCACCCCCAGGACCTCGACGTCGTCGCGCACGGAGGTGACCAGGGGGGTCAGGATGGCGCCGCCGTAGGCGCCGGTGAGGACGGTGATGGGAGCCCGGGGGGAAGCCAGCAGGGTGACGGTCCCCGGGGCTCGGCGGGGGGCCCGGTAGCCCTCGGCGGGGGCGCCGTCGACCGAGCCGAAGAAGCCGCCGGGGCCGCCGGCGGGGGCGCCGGAGCGGCCCTCGAAGAGGGCTTCGAACACCCGGGCCATGCCCACGCCGTTCTCCTGCTGGGCGATGTCGCCGTAGGACTCCAAGGAGGGGAATGGCCTCCCCGCCACCAGGTAGTACTCATCGGCGGCGTACACCAGGCTGCGGCCCACGGCGGCGCTGAACCGCTCCTGCCAGGCTTCGACGGTGTCGATCACCGCTGCTGCCTCGGCCGGCGTGTGAGGCCGCATCGCCGCCTCCACGTTGAAACGGCTGACGCCGAGCGGAACGCAGGCCACGGTGGCCAGGTCCGGGTACCGATCGGCGACCCCGATGAGGGTGTCCTCCAAGGTGGCGCCGTCGTTGACGCCGGGGCAGACCACGACCTGGCCGTGGACCTCGATGCCGTGGTCGAGCAGCGCTCGCAACCAGCGCAGGCTGGTGGCTCCCCGCCGGTTGCGCAGCATCCGGGAGCGAACCTCAGGATCGGTGGCGTGGATGCTCACCCACAGCGGCGAAAGGCCCTCGGTCACCACCCGTTCGAGATCGGCCTCGGTGAAACGAGTCAGCGTGGTGAAGTTGCCATACAGGAACGACAGGCGGTAGTCGTCGTCGCGGGTGTAGAGGCTCTTGCGCATCCCTTTGGGCAGCTGGTGGATGAAGCAGAACTCGCAGTGGTTGTCGCACGTGCGGACCCGGTCGAACAGGGCCGCGTCCACCTCGATGCCGAGCGGCTCATTTCCGTCCCGGCGCACGGTCGCGGGCAGCTCCAGGCCGCCGCGGCGGACCTCGAGCTCCAGCTCGGGGCGGTCGGCAAGGAGCTGGTAGGCGATGATGTCTCGGGGGAGCTGGCCGTCCATGGCGAGGATCTCGTCGCCGGGGAGCAGACCGGCCCGGGCGGCAGGCGACCCGGGGGTCACCGCCACCACGCGGGGCAGTGACATGGTGGCGCCACGATACCGGCAACAGTGGGCGGCCCGGGTAGCGTGGCCGCGTGGCTGTCGATCGGGTACTGCTGGCGTCGCCGCGGGGCTTCTGTGCCGGGGTGGAGATGGCGATCAAAGCCTTGGCGTGGATGGTCCGGGTCTTCGACCAGCCCGTCTACTGTTACCACGAGATCGTCCACAACCGCTTCGTGGTCGAGCACTTTCGGCAGGCCGGCGTGGTGTTCGTCGACGACATCTCCGAGGTGCCCGAGGGTGCGCCCCTGATGCTCTCCGCCCACGGCACCGCGCCGGACGTGGTGACGTCGGCGAGGGCCAACGGCGGCTCCGTCGTCAACGCCGCCTGTCCGTTGGTGGTCAAGGTCCACCATGAGGTGAAGATGCGAGCCGGGAAGGGCTACAGCATCGTCTACGTCGGCCACGAGGGTCACCAGGAGGCGGTGGGGACCATGGCGGTCGCCCCCGAGGCGGTGCACCGGGTGGAGTCGGTGGCGGAGATCGAGGCTCTTCCCGACTTCGACAGCCCGGTGGCGTTCCTGGCCCAGACCACTCTGGCCGTCGACGAGTGGCAGGTGCTGCTCGACGCCGCTCGCGACCGATGGCCGGACCTGTGGGTGCCGGCCAACTCCGACCTGTGCTTCGCCACCACCAACCGCCAGGCGGCGCTCAAGGGCATCGCCGGGCGTTGCGATGCCATGATCGTCATCGGTTCGGCCAACTCGTCCAACACCTTGGCCCTGGTGCGCACCGCCCGGGCCGCGGGCTGCGGCCGGGTGGAGCGTTTCAACGGGGCCGACGAGGTCCCCGACGACCTGCACGGCACGGTCGGGGTCATTGCCGGGGCGTCCGCGCCCGAGAGCCTGGTGACCGCCGTTGTCGACCGCCTCGCCCCCACCGAGGGCACCGAGGAGGTCATCGCCGTCGACGAGGACCAGTACTTCCCTCTTCCCCCGGAGCTGCGCAACCTGTTGCGCCGGGTTGCGGCCGTTGCGGCCGTGGCCGCCCTGGCGCCGAGCTCGAACCCTACCGCCGGTAGGCCAGGTGGCCTCGACGACCGCCACGTCTCAGCCGCCGACATCGTCGCCTCCCTGGCACCCTGAGCGAACACCCTCTTGACGGGTTGGCATCAGATGGTTTGCTACTCCGGGGCCGCCTGACCGGTCCGCCCGGCTCGCGCCAGGGCCTCGTCGAAGAGCCGCTGGATCTCGCCGGAGAGCTCGGCCGTGGTCTCCTTGACCGCCCGGCGTGACACCCGGTTCCCGCCCTCCGAACGGGCCGGTGGCGGGATGGGGGCGCCGACGACGAGGTGGATCTTGACAGGCTTGAACATCTTGGCACCCTTCGGGAGGGCCCATTGGCTTCCCCCGATCCCCACCGGGATGATGGGGACGCCGGTGCGGGCGGCCACGAACGCAGCCCCCTCGAAGAGGGAATGGACCGTCGGCCCCCTCTGGCGGGTGCCCTCCGGATAGAGCACAGCGGGTTCGCCGGCCCGGATCGCCGCCTCGCAGGCCCGCAGGGCCTCCCGGTCCGGCATGCCCCGGTGCACGGGGATGCCGCCCAGCGATGTCACGAACCTGGCCGCCCAGGCGTATCGCCACACGCTGTCCTTGCCGATGAAGCGCAGCCGTCGCCTGGTCAGGCAACCGCACAGGAGGGTGTCGATGATGGAGCGGTGGACCGGGGCCAGGACGTAGCCGCCGGTCTTGGGGATGTTCTCCTTCCCGCTGATCTGCACCCGCCACACCAGGCGGCACACAGCTTCGACCACGCCCCTGGCGAAGCCGTACCACAGCAGGCCGGCCCGTCCCCGCGACCCGCCGGCATCGTTGGTCACCAGCCGTCCGCCCCGCTGGCGGTGGCCCCCTCCACCAGGGTGAGCACGGCATCCACGACATCGTCGATGCTGCGCCCGGTGGTGTCAACCTGCACGGCGTCGTCGGCGGCGGCCAGCGGTGACGCCGTTCGGGTGGAGTCGGCATGGTCGCGACGGGCGATGTCAGCCGCCACCTTGTCGTAGTGCATGTCGAGCATCTCCTTGCTGCGCCGACCGGCCCGCTCGGCGTCCTCCGCCGTCAGGTAGATCTTGATCGTCGCCGCCGGGAAGACCACCGTGCCGATGTCACGGCCCTCGATCACCCCGCCGCCATGCGCCGCCGCCCACTCCCGTTGGCGTTGCACGAGCTCGTGGCGGACCTCGGGGTTGGCGGCCACCATGCTCACCGCTCGCGTGACCTCCGGGCTTCGAATCTCGATGGTGGCGTCCACGCCGTCGACCTGCACCCGTTCCCCGACATCGAGGTCCATGGCCTGGGCCAGTCGAGCTACGGGCTCGACATCGCCGGGATCGACACCCCGGCGCATGGCCGCGAACGCCACCGCCCGGTACATGGCTCCGGTGTCGAGGTAGTCCAAGCCCAGCCGGTCGGCGACCGCCCGGGCCACGGTGGACTTGCCTGACCCGGCCGGGCCGTCGATGGCTATGACGTGCATCGGTGCAGATCCTCCTCGAAACCGGGGTAGCTGGTGGCCACGGCATCCCAGCCCTCGATGCTGACGCCCTTCGACGCAGAGAGGCCGGCAATGGCGAGCGCCATGGCCACCCGGTGATCGCCGTGGGAGCTGACGGCACCGCCGGGGACGGCCCGACCACCGCTGCCTCGAACCGCCAGGCCATCGGGAAGACCCTCCACCCCGATCCCGACAGCCGCCAGCTCGGAGGTCATCGTGGCGATCCGGTCCGTCTCCTTGAATCGCAGCTCGACGGCGTCTGCGAAGGTGGTGGTCCCATGCGCGAACGCGGCGGCGATGGCCAGGACGGGAATCTCGTCGATGAGCCCGGCCACCTCCGCACCGCCGACCTCGGTGGCCAGCAATGAAGCCCCCCGCACCCGCAGGTCGGCGGTCCGCTCGATGTCGTCGAAGGATTCGACGGTTATGTCCGCGCCCATCCTCCTGAGCACCGTGAGGAACTCGGCGCGCCCCGGGCCGATGTAGACGCGCTCGACCACAAGGTCGCTGCCAGCGGTGATGGAGGCGGCCACCACCCAGAACGCCGCCTGGGAGGGGTCACCGGGCACGACCACGTCGACAGGTCGCAACGATGACCGACGGACGGTCACCGCGCCGTCGGCCATGGTGACATCGGCGCCGGCGATGGCCAGCATCTCCTCGGTGTGTGCCCTGGTGGGGGTGGCCTCATGCACCGTGGTCGGTCCCTCGGCGCTGAGGCCGGCCAGAAGGATGGCCCCCTTCACCTGGGCGGACGCCACGGGCGGGCAGTAGTCGATGCCGTGCAGCGGGCCGCCCCGGATGACCAGGGGTGCGTAGCGTCCCCCGGCCCGCCCGTCGATGGACGCCCCCATGGCCCGCAGCGGCTCGACGACCCGGTCCATCGGTCGGTTCCCGACCGAGTCGTCGCCGTTCAGCACGCTCAGCCCATCAAGGCCGGCGCACCAGCCGGCGAGGAGGCGGATGGCGGTGCCGGAGTTGCCCACATCGACGATCGAGAAGGGCTCTCCGAGCCTGCCGGGGCCACCGGTGACGGCGACGCTGGTCGTGTCCCGTTGCTCGACCTCGGCCCCGTAGGCGGCGACGGCCGCGGCGGTGGAGCCGACGTCGAGGCCGGTCGACAGGCCGGTGATGAGCGATCGACCGTCGGCTCGGGCGGCGAGGAGCAGTGCCCGATGCGAGATGGACTTGTCGCCCGGTACCCGCAGGCGGCCACGCAGCGGTGACCGCCAGCCTGGGTCCCCCGGGCGGACAACCCAAACGGTCACGATCCGAGCCGTCGATGCGACACCCGGAACTCCTGGTCGTTGAGTGCGACGCGCACAGCGTCCAGCGCGGAGGCGGCGATGACCAGCATCAGCACCCCCCGGTCTCCCTCCACCGAGTGGGCGACCTCCATGTCGTAGATGTTGACACCCATCTCGCCCAACAGGGTGGTGACCTCGGCGAAGACGCCCGGTCGATCTGGCACGGGGATGCGAAGCTCCACCGACTCCCCGGCCGGCAGCCCTGCGGACGGGAGGTTCACCCGGGCTTCCCGGGCCGATTCCAGCCATGCCAGCAGGCCTTCACGGTCGCCGTCCGCCACCAGCTTGCGCACGTGTTCCAGGGCCTCCGTGAGCCCGTCGAGCGCCTCGAGGATGCCGGCCCGGTTGTCGACGCAGATGTCAGGCCAGATGCCCGGGTGACCGGCGGCGATGCGGGTCATGTCCCGGAACCCCCCGGCCGCGAGGCGCAGCAGGGTCCCGTGCTCGACGGCGGCGTTGGCCGCCAGGTTCATGAGCGACGTGGCCGTCAGGTGCGGGACGTGGGAGACCATGGCCACCAGATCGTCGTGGCGCCGGGGCGGAAGAGCCACGGCGGTCGCCCCGAGCAGCCCCACGACCCCGGCCACGAGAGCGTAGGCGTCAGGGTCGGTCAGCTCGGTCGGGGTCAAGACCCACGTGGCGCCCACGAAGAGGTCGGGGTCGGCGCCGTCGACGCCCTCCTGCTCGGAGCCGGCCATGGGGTGGCCGCCGACGAAGCGGGGATGGCCGATGGCAGCGACGATGGCATCTTTGACCCCGGCGACGTCGGTGACCACGGCCGGCCCCCGGAGGGCCTTGAGGGCCTCGTGGACCGTGCTACCGGCCGGGGTGGCCACGAACACCAGATCGGCGTCGACGTCGTAGCCGTGAGCGTCGAGCGCCCCGAGCTCCAGGGCCCGGGCGGCATGGGAGGCGTCGGCATCGGTGCCGGTCACCACCCAACCCCTCCGGCGCAGGGCCAAACCGAGTGAGCCGCCGACCAGCCCGGTCCCCACCACCTGGGCCCGAGGGTAGGCCCTCAGCCCGCTCACTGCCACGACTGAGAACGACTACGACCGGCGCTGGGCACGTCTGGCCACGTTAGGGCTGACCGGGGTGCTTCCGGGCGGCCGCCATCTCCAGGGACCGGATCTCCTCGAAGGTGAGCGGGCGCCACGAGCCGGGTGGCAACGTCCGGTCGGCGACCGGGCCGAACCGGGTCCGCACCAGGCGGCGCACCGGATGGCCGACCGCCTCGCACATCCGGCGGACCTGGCGGTTGCGGCCCTCGTGGATGACGATGCGCAGCACCGAGGGCGCCACCCGGGCCACCCGGGCCGGGGCGCTCGGTCCGTCGGCGAGCTCGACGCCTTCGCGCAGCGAGCGGATCTCCGCCGGTGTCGGGATCCCCTCCACCTCGGCCAGGTACTCCTTGTCGACGCCGAAACGGGGGTGGCTCAGCCGGTAGGTGAGGTCCCCGTCGTTGGTGGCGATGAGCAGACCTTCTGTGTTGAGGTCGAGGCGCCCGACGGTGTGCACCCGTGGCTCGAGCGGCAGGAGGTCAATGACCCTGCGCCGGCCCTGGGGATCGGAGGCGGTGGTAACCACACCCGCCGGCTTGTTGACCAGGTAGTGGATCAGGCCGGCGCGGATGGACACGGCGACGTCGTCGACCAGGATCCGGTCGGCTTCGGCGACGACGCGCCGGCCCAGCAGGGCCACCTCTCCACCCACCTTGACCCGCCCCTCGGCGATCAGCTCCTCGCAGGCCCGGCGGCTGCCCAGCCCGATGCGGGCCAGGACCTTTTGAAGGCGCTCACCGCCGGAGGTTGGCTCCGATCCGGTGGAGACGGCGTCGCTCACGCCGGGCCCCCGTCATCGTCGGGCCGGGCGTCAACCGCCGAACCGTCGACCCTCGCCGGACCCCCGTCCCCGTCCCCATCTGCCTCGGACGGGCGGGTGACCAGCAGGCTGTGCTCGAGGGCCTCCATCAGTTCCGCGTCGGGAACGAAGCTGGCAAGGGGTGGGAGGTCCTCGATCCGGTCGAGCCCGAGACGCTCGAGGAACAACGACGTGGTCCCGTACAGCACCGCCTGGCCAGGGCCGGGGTCCCGACCGATCTCGCCTACGAAGCCGCGCTGGACGAGCGTGCGCATCACGCCGTCAGCATTGACACCCCGGATGGCCGCCACCTGGGCCCGGGACACGGGCTGCTTGTACGCCACGATGGCCAGGGTCTCGAGGGCGGCCATCGACAGCCGCGCGCTCTGGCCCTCGAGGACGAACCGCTCGACGTAGGGGGCCAGGTCCTGATGGCTCTGGAACCGGTAGCCCCCCGCCACCCGGGCCAGGATGAAGCCGCGATCGGTGTCGGTGTACCCCGCGGCCAACGACGAGCACAGCTCCTCGACCCGACCGGGGGAGATCTCCAGCAGCTGCGCCAGGATGCCCGGTTCCACCGGGACGTCGGAGACCATGAGGATGGCCTCGATGGCCCGTTGGGCTTCACCGGCCACTACCCCTGGTACTCCTCGACCGGCTCGGTGGCGCCGGTCCCCTCACCGAGCCACGAGACGTGCAGGTCGGCGAACGTCCCCGCCTGGCTCAGGTCGACGGAGCCTTCCTTGTAGAGCTCCAGCACGGCCAGGAAGCGGACAATGACCTCCAGGCGGCCGGTCATGCGTGCGGCCAACGTCGCGAACGTGGCGTGCCCGAGGCGGGCCAGGTCCATCCTGAGCTCGCTCACCGCATCGGCCACGCTGAGGCGAATCGGGGCGACATGATCGAGGAGGACCCGGGCGACCGGCTTGGGGGCCAGCACACCTTCCATGGCGGAGCGCAGGGCATCGGAGGTGACCCCGGCCAGGACGTCGGGCGTCAGGTTGGCGAAGCGATCGTCGAGGCCCGCCGTGCGCGGGTAGCTGCCAGAGGCGCGGTCCATGATCCTGATCAGAGACCCGGCGGCGTCCTTGAACGTCTTCGCTTCGAGCAGGCGGGCCAGGAGCAGGTCCCGTTCCTCCCACAGGGCCAGCTCCTCCTCGGGCTCCACGTCGTGATGGCCGGGCAGGAGCCGGCGGGTCTTCAGCTCGATGAGGATGGCGGCGATGAGCAGGAACTCGGTTGCCACCTCCAGGTCCAGGCCCCGCATCTGTTCCAGCGTGCTCAGGTAGGCGTCCACGATCGACGAGACCGACACCTCCCACAGATCCACCTGTTCACGGTTGATGAGGTGCAGGAGCAGGTCGAAGGGTCCTTCGAAGACCGGCGTGCTCACGGTGTAGGGCACTGAACCAGCCTACCGGTGCCGGACCTGGCGGCCCGCCATGGGCAGACGCATCGGCGGGGCGGCGGGCGTCCACGTAGCATCCCGGCCCGTGACGACCGTGCTCTCGGGCATCCAGCCCACCGGTGAACCCCAACTCGGCAACTACCTCGGCGCTCTACGGTGGTGGGTGAGCCTGCAGCACGACCACGATGCCTTCTACTGCATCGTCGACCTGCATGCCCTCACCGTCCCCGGTGACCCGGCGGAGCTGCGGGCCGCCACCCGGGCCATGGCCACCCTCCTGCTGGCCGCCGGACTCGATCCGCAGTGCTGCACGGTGTTCGTGCAGAGCCAGGTCCCCGCTCACGTCGAGCTGGCGTGGCTGCTGCAGTGCACGGCCAGCTTCGGCGAACTGCGGCGCATGACCCAGTTCAAGGACAAGACCGCCAAGGGAGGGGAGAGCAACGCCACCGCCGGGCTGTTCACCTACCCCGCCCTGATGGCCGCGGACATCTTGGCCTACCAGGCCGACGGGGTGCCGGTGGGCGACGATCAGCGCCAGCACCTGGAGCTGACCCGGGACCTGGCCGCCCGGTTCAACGCCCGGTATGGGGACGTGTTCACCATGCCCGCGCCGATGATCGCTGCTCGAGGCGCCGGGACTCGGATCATGGACCTGGCCGAGCCGACCAGGAAGATGTCCAAGTCGGCCGAGTCGACGGCCGGCACGATCTTCCTCTTCGACGAAGCCAAGGCCGTCGAGCGCAAGATCAAGCGCGCCGTCACCGACGCTGACGACAGCGACGACGCCGTCCGTTACGATCCCGAGCACAAGCCCGGAGTCTCCAACCTCCTCGACCTGTTGGGCACCATCACCGGTCGAACCCCGAGCGAGGTGGCTGGCGACTACCGACGCTACGGGCCCCTCAAGGCCGACACCGCGGCCGCCGTCATCGACGTGCTCTCCCCCATCCAGGAGCGTTACCGCGTCCTGGCCGGAGATCCTGCTGCGGTTACCGCCGTGCTCGAGCAGGGGGCGGTGGCGGCCCGACGGGCGGCGGCGCCCACCGTGGCCCGAGCGTACGAGGCGGTGGGCCTCTCCCCCGCCTCGCCCCCGCAGGGATAGCCCAACTGCGTGAGCCTGCTCATCATCGGAGATCTGATCGACGCTCACCCGCCGTAGATCGCCAGGCCCCGCCCGACGGTGTGTCGTCACCCACCCGCCTGACGTCCGCAGCCACGCAGTGTTACATTCTGTCGTGTGAGCACACTTACAATTCGCACGGACCCTGAGGTCGAGCGTGCGCTCGAGGCGCTGACCAGCGACGGCCGGTCCCGCTCAGATGCCGCCCGGTCGGCGATCCTGGACGCGGAAGGAGCGCATCGGCGGGCGCAACTGCGGGCCGAGGCGGAAGTGCTGCGCAACGATCCCGACGATGTGGCCGCGTCCCGGGAGCTGGCTGCAGAGATGGACGCCAACCGTGCGTGGTGATCTTTACCGGTTGCGGGCACCCAAGGACGCCAGGGGGCACGAACAGGCCGGGGAACGCTACGCCGTCGTGGTCCAGTCCGACGACCTCCCGCTCTCTACGTGGGTCATTGCGCCGACCTCGACGGGGCGACGGCCGGCCTCGTTCCGTCCCGAGATCGAGATCAACGGTACCAGGACCCTGGTGATGGCCGAGCAGCTGACGGTGATCGATCCGCAGACACGCCTGGGCGAGCTCGCCGGCAGGCTGAACCACGCCGATATGCAAGCCCTCGACAGGGCGCTCCAAGTGGTCTTGGCCCTGGACTGATGCGGAACTGCCCGCTCAGTCCCCGTCGGCCGCCTCCAGCACCGCACCCACAGCCGGATCGACGCTGCGCCTCTCCACCGGCCGGTGGTGCTCGCAGGCCCAGGCGATGGTGAAGGGATCGCTTCCGGCGGCCTCCAGGAGCCCGCCTCCGAGCCGGTCATGGGTCACGTAGCGCCCGGCCCTAGCCCGCCATCGCCGGCCCGGGCCCGCCCAGCCGGCCACCCGACCACGACCGACCCCGACGGCCACCGCGGTGACCGCCACCCGGGACCACGTGCCCATGCCGGCGTCGATCTTGCCGACGTCATGGAGGAGCGCGGCGGCCATGATCGCCCGGCCAGCCACGTCACGGTCGTCGATGCTCAGTCGACGGCTCACCTCCCGGGCCACGCCCAGGGCGTGGCGGCGATCCGGGCCTGACAGCCGTTGCCACAGGCGGACCTCACCGGGAAGGAGCCAGGACCGGGCCCAGCGCTCCCCCTCTGCCGGCGGACCTCCCGGCCACAGGGAGCCGACCAGCCGACCGCCCAGGTGGCGCATGGATCCGAAGCCCTCGCTCACGACGGGCGAGCGTAGTGGCGGTCAGAGAGCAGGACGTCAGGCGGTCAGCACCCGGCCCCATGCCCGCTCCGCAGGCCCGAAGATGTGCCCCAGGAAGCCTCCGGGGTTGATGAGCACCACGACCAGCAGGATCGGCATGGCGTACTGGCGGACCTTCAACCAGGTGGGCCAGGCCGAGGCCGGGAGCAGGCGCTCGACCACCGCGGAGCCGTCGAGGGGAGGCAGCGGGATCAGGTTGAACACGGCCAGGGTCACGTTCAAGAAGCCCAACAGGAACAGCAGTTGGTCGACGGTGCCCACCGATCCCAGGCCCCCGAAGGAGATGGTCTGTACCGTGCTGGCCGGGCGGGCGTAGCGCAGGACCAGGATGGAGATCCCGGCCAGGGCCAGGTTGGTGGCCGGGCCAGCCAGGCTGACCACCAGGGAGTTGTTGCGCGGCGAGCGCATGCGTCCCGGCGAGATGGGGACGGGCTTGGCGTAGCCGAACGCCCCCAGACCGGCGAGGGCCAGGACCCCGGGCAGCACCAGGGTGCCGATCGGGTCGACGTGCTTGATGGGGTTGAGGGTGAGGCGCCCGGCGCGCTTGGCCGTGTCGTCACCGAAGGCCAGGGCAGTCACCCCATGGGACAGCTCGTGGAGGATGATCGACGGGACGACGACCACGAAGACGAGCAGGGTGGAGATGCCGAGGGTGTGGCGCAGGGCGTAGATGGCCACGGCGATGAGGCCGACTGCCACCAGCACCTGGGCATCGCCGAAGCGTCGCATCATCACGCAGTCCCGCCGCGCAGCGCCCGGGCGGCGAGCGTCAGACCGATGATCGTCTTGGCGTCGACGATGGCCCCCGAGGCCAGCAGGTCGTCGAGGTCGTCAAGTGAGATCTCCTCCTCCTGCATGTGGCGCTCCTCGATGCCCTGCAGGTCATTGCCCACCTTGGAGAGATCGCGAGCCAGGTACACATGGGAGAGCTCGTCGCTGAACCCCGGGGAGTTGTAGAAGCGGGCCAGCAGGTCGAGGCGACCGGCGGAGCGGCCCACCTCCTCGTTCAGCTCCCGGGCGGCGGTGACCTCGGGGGCCTCCCCGTCGACGTCACGCTTGCCGGCGGGCAGCTCCAGCAGCTCGGCGTCGATCGCCGCCCGGTACTGGCGGACGACGACGGCCCGGTGGTCATCGACCATGGGGACCACGACGACGGCACCTGGGTGGTGGACGATGTCGCGCTCGAACTCCTCGCCACCGGGAGACACGAACCGGCCCTTGGTCAGGCGCAGCAGGGGTGACCGCCAGATCTCGGTCTCAGTGAGCTTGCGGAACCCGTCCACGCGGCGCGTCCTCCTCCGGCGTCGACGTCGGGGTCGCGGCCACCGCAACGGGATGGTTGCGGTCGGCCCGGCTGGCGGCGGCGCCGACCAGGCCGGCGAACAGCGGGTGGGGGCGATCGGGGCGACTCTTGAACTCCGGGTGGGCCTGGGTGCCCACCCAGAAGGGGTGGACGGGCAGCTCGATGAACTCCACCAGGCGATCGTCGGGTGACGTCCCCGAGCAGCACAGGCCTGCGTCCTCCAGGCGGTTGCGGTACCGGGGGCTGACCTCGTAGCGGTGCCGGTGGCGTTCGTAGACCAACTCCTCGCCGTAGGCCAGGGCCACCCGGGAGCCCGGTCGCAACCGGGCCGGCCACGTTCCCAAACGCATCGTGCCACCCTTGTCGGTGATGGCACGCTGGTCGTCCATCAGATCGATGACCAGATCGGGCGACATGGGCACGAACTCATGCGAGTTGGCCTCGGGGAGGCCGACCACGTTGCGGGCGTACTCGATGACCATCACCTGCAGACCCAGGCACAGACCCAGGCACGGGATGGCGTGCTCCCGGGCGTAGGTGGCCGCCGCGACCTTGCCCTCCACCCCCCGTTCGCCGAAGCCCCCGGGGATGACGATGCCGTCGAGGTCGCGCAGGCGGTCCTCGACGAGCAGGCCCTCCACCTCCTCGGCGGAGATCCAGGCGATGTCGATGGCCGCTCCGTGGCGGTACCCGCCGTGGCGGAGCGCCTCGACCACCGACAGGTAGGCGTCGGGCAGGTTGACGTACTTGCCGATCACGCCGATCCGCACCGGTCGGGTGGCCGTCTCCACTGCGGCGACCACACGCTCCCAGGATCGGAGATCCAGCGGGTGCTCGAGCTGCCCGTCAGCGCCGAGACCATCAAAGCGCAGCAGGCGACAGACGTAGGCGTCGAGGCCCTCTTCGTGCAGGGCCAGGGGGATCTCGTAGAGGTTTGGGGCGTCCATGCAGGAGATGACCCCGTCGACGGGCACGTCGGAGAGGTTGGAGATCTTCCGTTTGAGGTCCGAGGAGATGCTGCGGTCCGATCGGCAGATGATGACGTCGGGCTGGATGCCCCGGCTGCGCAGCTCGGTCACCGAGTGCTGCGTGGGCTTGGTCTTCTGCTCCCCCGAGGGACCGAGGTAGGGAACCAGCGTCACGTGGATGTAGCAGACGTTGTCCCGGCCGATGTCGTTGCGGAACTGCCGGATGGCCTCGAGGAACGGAAGGATCTCGATGTCGCCGACGGTGCCGCCCACCTCGGTGATGACCACATCCACGTCGTCGGCGGCCAGGCGGTGGATGCGCCCCTTGATCTCGTCGGTGATGTGGGGTATGACCTGCACGGTCTTGCCCAGGAAGTCACCACGCCGCTCCTTGGCGATGACTTCCGAGTAGATCGAGCCGGTGGTGGCGTTGGAGTCGCGGTGCAGGTTCTCGTCGATGAAGCGCTCGTAATGGCCGAGGTCGAGGTCCGTCTCCCCGCCGTCCTCGGTGACGAAGACCTCGCCATGCTCGAAGGGGTTCATCGTGCCGGGGTCGACGTTGAGGTACGGGTCGAGCTTCTGCATGGTGACCCGCAGGCCCCGACTCTTGAGGAGCCGGCCCAATGACGATGCCGCCAGACCCTTGCCCAGCGAGCTGGCCACGCCCCCGGTGACGAAGATGTGCTTGGCCACGCGCAACCCTCCAGGTGTTCATCAACAAGCAGGGTCGGATCTCTGCCCGGGCCCCTTGGGTAGCGGCCGACCCATGCTACCTCGCCGGGCGGCTGCGACCGGCCATGGCCAGGAGCTCCTCGGCGTGGCGCCGTGCCGTGTCACTGCCCGGCTGGCCCGACAGCATGCGGGACAGCTCGACGACCCGTTCGCCTCCCTCGACCTTTGACACCTCGGCGGCAGTCCGGCCGCGGGCGGTCGTCTTGCGGACGCGGAGGTGATCGGTGGCGAAGGCCGCCACCTGGGGCAGGTGGGTGACGACGAGCACCTGATGGTCGCCGGCCAGGGCGGCCAAGGCCCGACCCACGGCCACGGCGGCCTCCCCGCCGATGCCGGCGTCCACCTCATCGAAGATCAGGGTCCGGGCGGGACCGGTTGCGGTGCCGGCGGCTGGGCCGGCCCCGGGGTCGGCGCTGAGGGCGCCGGAGAGCACAAGGCGGACGGCCAGCATGGTTCGGGCCAGCTCGCCGCCGGACGCCACCTTGGCCAGCGGCAGGGCCGGTTCGCCGGGGTTGGCACCCAGCAGCCAGGTCACCGCTTTGCCCGCAGGGTCGTCGCCCACCTCGACGTCGAAGCGGGCCCGGGCCATGGCCAGGGTGTGGAGTTGGATGGTCACGGCGTCGGCGAAGCCGGGGGCGGCCCGCCGCCGGGCGTCACCGACGGCCTGCTCGGCGGCAGCCAGGTCGGCAACGGCGCGGCCCCGCCGGCTCTCCAACGCCGTCGCCCGGGCCTCGTAACCGTCGAGCTCGGCGTGACGGGCCCGGGTCTGTTCCCGGTACTCGATGACCGCGGCGAGGGTGTCCCCGTACTTGCGCCGCAGCTCACCCAGAAGGTGGCGGCGGGCGCTGACCTCCTGGAGCCGCTCCGGGTCGTCCACCAGGGTCTCCGCCTCGGCCCGCAGATCGCTGGCCGTGTCGGCCAGCTCGGCGTCGAGCGCCCGGAGGCGGTCGTGCACGCCGACGAGCGAGGGCCGACCGGCCACCGCGGCCACCACCAGGGCCAGGCGGTCGAGCACCCCGTCCTCGCCGGTCAGGGCGGCCACGGCCGCTTCCGCGCCATGGCGCTGGGCGGTGGCGTCGCCCAGGCGAACCTCCTCGTCGTGGAGGACGTCGTCCTCGTCGGGTTCGTCGAGGCCGGCGTCGTCGAGCTCGCCCAGTTGGAACGCCAGCAGGTCGAGCTCCCGGGCCCGGCTCCGGGCGTCTCCCCCAAGACCCTCAAGCTCGGCGTCGATCTCGCGCAGCACGGCCCGGCCCGTCCGCACCGGCGTGTCGTCGATCCCCCCCGCAGCATCGAGCGCAGCGCGCTGCACGGGCGCCGAGAGCAACGATTGGTGGGCGTTCTGGCCGTGCAGGTCGACGAGGAGGCCCGCAGCGTCGCCGAGCACCGACGACGCCACCATCTGGCCGTCGATGTAGCAACGGGACCGGCCCTGGGCGGGCACGGCCCGGCGCAGGACCCGCTCGTCGCCCTCGGCGTCGCCGCCCGGCCGGCTGTCGACGGAGCGGCTGTCGATGAAGCGGCCTTCGATGCCGGCCTCGGCGGCGCCGGGGCGCACCAGGGTGGGATCCGCCCGGGCGCCCAGCAGGAGCTCGACAGCTTCCACCAGGAGCGTCTTGCCGGCTCCGGTCTCCCCGGTGACCGCCGTCATGCCCGGGCCGAGCAGCACCGTCACGTCGTCGATCACGCCGAGTTGGCTGACCCGCAGCTCGCTCAGCACCGCGTGGGCCTCGCGACACAAGAGACCGGCGCGGAACGACGCAGTCCCTTCGCCCTCATCGGCCCGCCAGGTTGAACTTGTGCTTGAGCACGCCGTGGAAGTCCCGGTCACCGCCGCAGCTGACGATGCGCGCATCTCGAGCGCCCTGCCGGCACACCAAGGTGTCCCCCGGTTGCAGCACCGTGACCGGCCAGCCGTCCACCACCACGTCACACGCGCTCGACTCCGTGGGGGTGAAGGCCACCTCGTCGGTTGCGTCGAGCACCAACGAACGGTCGAAGAGCATGTGGGGGGCGACGGGAGTGACGATCTGGACCCGAGCCCGGGGGGACACGATCGGGCCGCGGGCCGACAGGTTGTAGGCGGTGGAACCGGTCGGCGTGGCGACGATGAGGGCATCGGCGGCGAAGGTCAGGAACGACACGCCGTTGACCCACATCTCCGCCCGCACCGTGTGACCCCCGCCCGGCCGCTGCAGGACCACATCGTTGAGGGCACTGCGGCGCAGGACCGTCCTGCGCCCGCCAGCTCCGCCTTCGCTGACGGTGACATCGAGGGTCATGCGGGACTCGACGTGGTAGTCACCGGAAAGGAACCGGGCCAAGGCGTCGAGCAGACCGTCGGGTTCGACCGTGGTCAGGTAGCCCAACTGGCCCAGGTTGACCCCCATGACCGCCACCCCGGCTGGGCTGACCAGGTCGACGGTTCGCAACATGGTGCCGTCCCCGCCCAGGCTGACGGCCAGATCGAGCTCCGCCAAGGAGCCGTTCTCCTCGGGTCGCTTGGCGGCGCCGTCCAGCATGCGGGTCCGGTGCCCCTGGTCCCGCAGCCAGGTCGCCGCCCTGTCAGCCAACTCGATGGCGGCCGGGCGGTGCGGGTGGGCGAGGAAGCCGACCGTGGCCATCTCAGTCCTCCGGACAGGATCGGCGCAGGGAACAGAGGTCGACCACCATGCTCCCCATCATGGCCGCGCCGCGTCAGTTGGAGCTGGTGCCGGTGGCCTTCTTGACGGCGGCCGCTGCCTTCTTGGCCGGCGCCTTCCTGGCGGGCGCCTTCTTGGCCGGCGACTTGGTGGCGGATGCCTTCTTGGCCGGCGAGGGTGCTGCCCTGGTGGCCGCTCTTGCCTTCTGGGCGGGAGCCTTGTGGGCCGCCGTCTTGGTCGTGGCCGCCCGCTTCGGCGGCGTGCCGCCCAGGCGCCGCTCCAGGGCCTCGAGATCGGACTTGGTGGCCAGACCAAGTTGGCCCAGCTGCGCTTCTACCTCTCGACGAACGACGTCGATCATCTGATCGGTGCTGCGACGGCCGGCGGCCACCAAGTCGTCGACCTGGCCCTGCGCCTGCTTCTGGGTCGACTCTGTGGCCTTGGCCAACTCCCGGAGGAAGTCCTCGGCGCGGGCGCGGGCCGTTTCGAGGAACTCGTTCCCGGCGTCTTGGTACCGCTTGAACCTGTCGTCGGTCATCCCCTCACGGTACTCCATGCGTCGCCGGCCCCTCTTCTTGGTCAACGGGTCTCCGATCCGGCCAGGCTGGGGCGATGGCGCTGTGGGATCTGATCATCTTCGACAACGACGGCGTGCTGGTCGACAGCGAACGCCTGGCCAACACCATCCTGGGCGACCTGCTCAGCGGCTACGGCCTGGCCACCACCACAACCGAAGCCTTTGAACGCCACCTGGGAACGTCACTCGGCCGGGTCCGGGCCGTGGTCGAGGCCAAAGGGGTCATCGTCCCCGCCGACTTCGAGGCCCACTACCACCAGCGGCTGTTTGCGGCCTTCGATGCTTCCCTGGTTGCCGTGCCCGGGGTGGTGGGCGTGCTGGAAAGCGTGGAAGGGCCCGTGTGCGTGGCGTCCTCGGGTGCTCACGAACGGATCCGCCGCTCCCTGTTGTGCACCGGCCTGCTGGACCGCTTCGAGGGGCACATCTTCAGCGCCGAAGACGTGGAGCGGGGCAAGCCTGCACCGGATCTGTTCCTCCACGCCGCGGCGTCCATGGGTGCCACACCGGCGCGGTGTGCGGTGATCGAGGACAGCCCGCTGGGCGTGGAGGCCGCCAATGCCGCCGGCATGACGGCGTTCGGATACGCGGCGGTGACGCCTGCTCGCCGGTTGAGCGCTGCCTCCGTGGTGTTCTCCTCCATGGGGCAACTCCCCCACCTGCTCGCCGCCCGCGCCCCCGGGGCTGAAGACCGGGATCGCTAGGACGGGCACAGGAGCTGGTCGGCGACTTCGGCCAGATCGGCACCGATCACGTCGGGGACGGGGTCGATGGGAAGGTCGGCCCGGGACGTGACGCCGCTGAGCACCAGGGCGAACCGGGCGGCGATCGTTGCGGCGAAGAGCCCGTCGGTGTCGGGCCGGTCCCCCACCATGATGTCAACGGCGCCGAAGCGGGACCGGACGAGGTCGGCCACCGGCGGGTGCGGTTTGCCGGCCACCTCGGGTGCCACGCCCGAGGCGGTGGCCAGGTAGGCGACCAGCGCACCGGCCCCGGGGAGCAACCCGCTGGGCGTGGGGAAGGTCGAGTCGGTGTTGGTAGCCACGAAGCGGGCGCCTCCGCGTATCGCCGCCGCCGCCGCCGCCAGCCGGTCGTACTCGAGGTCAAGGGCCCGCCCGACGATCACCCCGGCGGGGTCCTCGGCCGGTCCCACCACGCTGACTCCCCGATCGGCCAGGGCTTCGAGGATCCCGTCCTCGCCGACCACCGCCACCCGGGCCCCGGGGGCGAACAGCGAGGCGCCGGCCTGGGCCGAGGTCACCAGTTCGGCTTCGTCGGCCTCCACCCCAGCGGCGGCGAGCATGGCCACATTCTCGGCGCAGGTGGGCCCCGAGTTGTTGGTGACGAACGCCACCCGGTCGCCGGCGCCACGGATCCGCTCCACGGCAGCGGCGGCACCGTCGATGGGCTCGCCGCCCAGCCAGATCACCCCGTCGAGATCAATGACCCACAACATGGCGCAGCCCTCCGAGCTCGTCCTGTGCTGCCGCTGACTTCCGGCATCCGACGGCCCGTTCTAGTACGAAAGGGGAATGCCTCGCTTCGAGCCGTTCGCCGGCCTGCGCTACGCCCCCTCCCACATCAGCAGTCTGGACGATGTCGTCTGCCCGCCCTACGACGTGATCAACGAGAGCCAACGCGAGACCCTGGTGGCGCGCAGCCCGGCCAACGTGGTGCGCCTGGAGCTGCCCGAGGGACCCGACGCCTACCGCGGCGCGGCGGCGCTGCTCGACGCGTGGCGCGACGGTGGGGTGCTCTGCCGCGAGCAGCATCGCGCCTTCTACGGCTATCGGATGTCGTTTCGGGACCCGAGCGGCGCCACCCGTTCCGGCGTCGGGGTGATCGGCGCGTTGGGCCTTGAGCCCCCGGGGAAGGGGATCCTCCCTCATGAGGAGACCACGCCGAAGGCCAAGACCGACCGCTTGGAGCTGTTGCGGGCCACGAAGGCCAACCTGTCGCCCATCTGGGTCCTCACCCCGAGGACGGGCCTGGCGGAGCTGTGCCAGGCTCCGAGCCACCCCTCCAGCCATGCCACCGACGAGCGCGCTGCGACCCACGAGCTGTGGCCCATCACCGATGCCGAGCGCATCGCCGCCATCAGCGACCTGGTGGGCGGCGGGCCGGTGTTGGTGGCCGACGGACATCACCGCTACGAGACGGCGCTGGCCTACGAGATGGAGGCGGGAACCTCCGCCGGCGACCACCATGCGCTGATGGCGCTCGTCGTCGAGCTGGCCGGCGACCAGCTGTCCGTGCAGGCCATCCACCGCCTTATCTCCGCTCTGCCCGCCGACTTCGATCTGCTGGGCGCCCTCGACCCCTTCTTCGATCTGACCCCCACCGCACCCCCCGACTCGTCGATCACCGAACGGATGGCCGATGCCGGGGCCCTGGCCGTCCTGACCGCCTCGGGGGCATGGCTGGCCCGACCGCGCCCGGCGGTGATCGAGGCCGCCGTCCACGATCTCGACTCCAGCCGCCTGGATGTGGCCCTGGCCAGCTTCCCTTCCCACACCGTGGCCTTCCAACACGGCTGGGACGATGCCGCCGCAGAGGCCGCCGGCGGTCGGTCCCAGGCCGCCGTGCTCCTCCGGCCGGCCAGCGTCGACCAGATCGCCGGGGTGGCGCACGGTGGGGTCCGGATGCCCCCGAAGACCACGTTCTTCTCCCCCAAGCCGCGCACCGGCATGGTCATCCGGGAGCTCATCGACTGATTCCCTTTATGAGGATCCCGCCCCTGCCGTCGACGTCCACGTCGTAGGCCGTCACCGGGGAGCCTCCGCCAGCGACATCTTCGCCGCTCAGGAGGTCGAAGGTGTGGCCGTGGAGGGGGCAGACCACGACGCTGCCGTCGAGGAGACCGTCGGCGAGCGGGCCGCCACGGTGGGGGCAGACGGCATCGAGGGCCCGGAACGATCCGCCTCGCAGGTGGAACACTGCGATCTGCCGGCCGTCAACGACGAAGGCACGTCCCTCGCCGATGGGGATGGTGTCGATGTTGCCGACGACATCGGTCATCTCACCGGGACCTGCGGCAGCGCGGCGAGGGGCAGGGACGGGCGGAACTGGCCGATGGTCACCGGTACGGCTCCGTCCCCCCAAGGGTTGACGTAGGCGTCGACCGCCCGCTGCATGGCGGTGTCGAGGCGCTCCGCGATGCCATCGGCGTCGTCGACGACGACGGCGCGGATCCGGTCGATCCCGAAGCGGGGCACCCAGGAGTAGGTCCGCTCCAACCAGTTGGCGCTCTCCCGGTAGAGCTGCAGGAAGCGGCCGGTCAGCGCGATGACCTCGTCGGGGGTGTCGGCAACGGCCAGCAGGTCGCCCTTGCGCACGTGGGCGCCGGCGGCGCCGCCGACGTAGATCTCCCAGCGCCCGCCGTCGATGGCGACGGCGCCGAGGTCCTTGCAGAGGGCTTCGGCGCAGTTGCGGGGGCATCCTGCGACGGCAAGCTTCATCTTGCCGGGGCCGGCGATGCCCTGGAACCGCTCCTCGATGGCGATCCCGAGAGCGGTGGAGTCGCCGACGCCGTAGCGGCAGAAGTCCGAGCCGACACAGGTCTTCACGGTCCGGAAGCTCTTGCCGTAGGCGTAGCCCGACGGCATGCCCAGGTCGGCCCACACCGCCGGGAGGTCCTCCTTGCGGACCCCGAGCAGGTCGATGCGCTGCCCGCCGGTCAGCTTGATCATCGGGACCTGGTACCGGTCGGCCACATCGGCGATCGTGCGGAGCTGGTCGGCGCTGGTGACGCCGCCTCTCATGGAGGGCACGACCGAGAACGTGCCGTCGCGTTGGATGTTGGCATGGACCCGGTCGTTGACGAAGCGGGCGTCGCGCTCGTCGATGAACTCGTCGGCCCACATCATCTCCAGCAGGGATGACAGGCCCATCTTCGAGCCGGCGTCCTCCCGCCCGTCGACCGCCAGCGCAGCGAACACCGACGACACGGAGTGCAGCTCGAGGTCACGGACGAGGCGCATGAGCTCGGGCTTGTCGTAGGGGACGCCCGGCACGTACCACCCTGCGGCCGGGTCGTCCTCGACGACGCCGTCGGACGCCCACTCGACGATCTGGGCGACCAGGCCCTTGCACGAGCCGCAGCCCTTCCCGGCGCGCGTGGCGTTCATCACTCCGGTCACCGATCGCTCCCCGCCCTGCACGCACGTCACCAGCGCGGCCTTGGCCACACCGTTGCAGTTGCACACCTGGGCTTCGTCGGCGAGCTCGTCGGCGCCGACCTCCGCTTTGGGGGTGCCGATGTCGAACATCAGCGAGATCCGCTCCTCGGGCAGCGGCAGTGCCTTGTCGAAGGCCTGCATCAAGAAGGCCACCTTGCTGGTGTCACCGAGGAGCGTGGCTCCGACCAGCTTGCCGTCGCGGACGATGATCGTCTTGTAGATGCCGTGCTTGGGCTCGGAGAACTGGACGAACTCGTCGTCGGGGTGTTCGGGCGCCTTGAGGCCCATGGCCGCCAGGTCGACCCCGGCGACCTTCAGCTTGGTGGCCATGCGCGAACCCTGGTATCTCGCCTCGTGGTCGACACCGGTCAGGTGGTCGGCAAGCACCGACGCCTGTTCCCACAATGGCGCGACGAGCCCGTAGACCTGCCCGCGGTGCTGGGCGCACTCGCCGACCACGTACACGTCGTCGTCATCAACGGAGCGCATGTGGTCGTCGACCACGATGGCCCGTTCGACGGTCAGCCCGGCGCTCGCAGCCAACCCCACATTGGGTCGGATGCCCGCCGACACGACGAGCATGTCGCACGCGACCTCGGTTCCATCGGAGAACACGATGCCCGTGACCGAACCACTCTCGCTGACCACCCGGCTCGTCTGCCGGTCAGTGTGCACGGTGATGCCGATGCGCTCGACGGAACGCCGGAGGATCGACCCGGCAGTGTGGTCGAGCTGGGCGTTCATGAGCGTTGCGGTGGCGTGCACGACATCGACCTCGAGCCCGCGGGTCTGCAGACCCCGCGCCGCCTCCAGACCGAGGAGCCCGCCGCCGATGACCGCTGCCTTGGTCTTGCCGGCGGCGTAGTCGATCATGGCCGAGCAGTCGTCGAGGCTTCGAAAGCCGAAGACCCCGCCCGTCAGGGTCTTGTCGTCCGCCCACATGCCCTCCATCGGCGGGAGGAACGCCCGGCTGCCGGTGGCGATGATCAGCCGGTCGTAGCCCATGACGGTGCCGTCATCAGCGTGCACGACCCGGGCGTATCGGTCCAGCCGCACCACCCGGACCCCGGATCGCAGATCGATGTCGTTGTCGCTGTACCAGTCGGTCGGGTTGAGGTAGATCTCCGAAGCGTCGTCCGAGCCGGCGAGCACGTTCGACAGCAGGATGCGGTTGTAGTTGCCGTAGGGTTCGTCGCCGAACACGGTGATGGCGAACAGGTCGCCGCCCCGGCGGGCGAGGATCTCCTCCACTGCTCGGATCCCCGCCATGCCGTTGCCGATGACCACCAGGCGCGACCTGGTCGGCGGCCCTTCTGTGGGGTCGGTGGTGGGTGTGGTCGTGGTGCTCATGTCGATGTCCTCGTTCCGGTCAGGAGGGGATCTCGACGAGGCCGAGATCAACGATGACGGTGCCGGTCACCCCGGTCGGGGCAGCGACGAGCAGCTCGATGACGGTGTCGGCCAGGAGATCCTCGACGACACGCAGCGACACGTGCGTCGCGCCCTTGGCGGCGATGGGGAAGTACCGCATGGGTTTGCCGTCTCTGCTGAGCGCGATGCTGATCATCTCGGCGGTGCTGTTCCCGCCGCGGAAGTACACCGGCTGGGTGTACGCGCCGGCCGGTACGACGTAGCGGAGCGCCTGGTCCAACGGGCGCGGCTTGTCGAGCCCTTCGCCGGTGAACGGGTAGGCCCCCTGGAGGAACCGTGGTGAGCTGCTGTCAGACATCGGATGTCTCGCCTTCTGTTAGGGGTCGGTGCTGTCCGAGGGGGCGTCGGCGCGATCGACAGCGACCGCGCAGACCTTGAACTCGGGCATGCGGGAACACGGGTCGAGGGCGGGGTTGGTCAAGGCGTTGACGTTGCCGTCTCCGCCCCAGTGGAAGGGAGCGAAGACGGTGTCGGAGCGGATGCCGGCAACGATGCGCGCCGACATGAGGGCGCTGCCGCGTCGGGTCCGGAGCCGGACCACGTCGCCGGTCCTGACGCCGATGCGTCGGGCCAGGGTCTCGTGGAGCTCGACCACCGCCTCAGGCTCGGCATCCGCCAATGAGGTGACGCGCCGGGTCTGGGTCCCGGACTGGTACTGGCTGAGGAGACGCCCGGTCGTGAGGTAGTACGGGTACTCGACGTCGGGCAGCTCGGCTGCTCCCTTCTGGTCGACCGGGTGGAAGTGTGCTCGGCGGTCCTTCGTGGGGAAGTCCACCTTGAACATCCGCGGTGTGCCCGGGTGCCCAGGCGAGGGGCACGGCCAGAACACGCCGTGGGTGGCGGCGATCCGCTCGTAGGTGATCCCCGAGTAGTCCGCCTTGCCGCCTTTGCTGGCCCGTCGCAGCTCGTCGAAGACCTCCTCGGGGATCGCCGAGAAACCGGTGCGCCCGAGCCGCTCCGCCAAGCAACGCATCACTTCGAGGTCGGTCTTCACGCCGGCGGGAGGGGCCAGCGCGCGTTCCCTCAGGATCACCCGGCCCTCGAGGTTGGTCATCGTCCCGGTCTCCTCCGCCCACTGGGCGCTGGGCAGCACCACGTGGGCCAGGGCAGCCGTCTCCGACAAGAAGAACTCGGAGACGACCATGAAGTCGAGCGCCTCGATCCGTTGGCGGACGTGGGTGGAACGCGGCGCCGAGACCACGATGTTCGACGCCATCACCCACAGGGCATGCACGCCCCCTTCGCTGCCGAGCCGGTCGAGCATCTCGTAGGCGGAGAGCCCGGGCTGGGGCAGGTCGTCTTCGTCGATCTCCCACACCGCGGCGATGTGGGCGCGAGCGACAGGGTCGTCGAGGCGGCGGTAGCCGGGGAGCTGGTCGGCCTTCAGGCCGTGTTCACGCCCTCCCTGGCCGTTGCCCTGGCCGGTGACCGTCCCGTACCCGCAGAACGGCCGTCCAGGCAGCCCAAGGGCCAGGGCAAGGTTGATGTAGGCGATCACCGTGTCCGACCCCGAGCTGTGCTGCTCGGCGCCGCGGGCGGTGAGGATCATCGCCCGGTCGGCTCCGGCCAAGGTCCTCACGGCGCGGACCAGGGCGTCCTCGGGCACACCGGTGATCCGCTCCACCCTGTCTGGCCAGTAGAGGCGCACGGCCCGCCTGACCGCCTCGAAGCCGCTGGTCCGCTCGGCGATGTAGTCGGCGTCGATCAGTCTCTCGCGGATGGCCACGTTCAACATCCCGTTCGCCAGGGCCAGATCGGTGCCCGGCACCGGCTGCAGGTGAAGCTGGGCCCGGCGAGCCGTCGCCGTGGTCCTCGGATCGATGACGATGTGGATGGCCCCCTGGGCTCGGCCCGCGTCGAGGTGCTGCAAGGCCGGCGGCATCGTGTCCGCCGGGTTGCTCCCAACAAGGAGGATGGCGTCAGCCTGGGCCAGATCCGCCAGCGGAAACGGCAGGCCGCGGTCGATGCCGAACGCCCGGGTCGCAGCGTATGCCGCTGACGACATGCAGAACCGGCCGTTGTAGTCGATCGCGGAGGTGCCCAACGCCACCCTGGCGAACTTGCCGAACTGGTAGGCCTTCTCGTTCGTCAGGCCCCCACCACCGAAGCAGCCCACACTGTCGGGACCGTAGGAGTGCTGCGCCCGCCGGATCGCAGCGGCGATCCGATCCAGGGCATCGTCCCAACCCGTCGGGCGCAACGGCTCCGCGAGCGAGTCGCGGACCAAGGGCTGCGTCAGCCTGCCGGGAGCGTCGAGAACCTCGAGCGCCGTCCACCCCTTGGCGCACAGGCCGCCCAGGTTGGTAGGGAAGTCATCCTGCGGCGCGAGGACAGGGGGCGTCTCCGTGCCGTCGATGGTGATGCCGCACTGCAATGAGCAGTAAGGGCAGTGCGTCTTGGCCAGAGCCAGTTCCCTTCAAGAAACCCGACGGTGCCCTTCCCACTGAAGCGGGCATGTGTTTCCCGGACGTTGCCGCCCGGTGAACGCTGTGATCGGCTCCCATCGTCGGCGCTCGGCCGCGGTTCGACGGCCAGGATAGAGTGCGCGATGAACACCGAGACAACCCGCAAGTCTCCGCCTTGTGTGCTGGTCATCTTCGGCGCATCGGGTGACTTGACCCGCCGGAAGTTGCTCCCCGCCCTGCGCCGTCTGGCCTCCCAGAACCGGCTGGCCGACGAGCTGACCCTTGTCGGCGTCGGGCGCACCCCGATGTCGGGCGACGAGTTCCGTCAACTCTGCGAGGTTGCCGCGGGAGCCGGCGCCGAGAACGCCGGCTGGGGGTCGCTCCTGTCATCGGCACACTACGTCAGTGGCGGCTACGACGATCCGGCCACCTACCACAAGGTTGCCGAGGTGGCGGAGCGCAGCGACCACAGCGGTGGCACCGACGGCAACCGCCTCCACTACCTGGCCACGCCCCCGCAGCTGTTCGGCACGGTCGCACGTCACCTCGGGTCCGCCGGGCTGAGCGACGGCTCGGGGGGCGGGTTCTCCCGCCTGGTCATCGAGAAACCCTTCGGCTGGGACGAGGAGAGCGCCCGGTCGCTCTACACGGAGATCTCGGCCGCATTCGCGGAACAGCAGATCTTCCGCATCGACCACTACCTGGCCAAGGAGACCGTCCAGAACCTCCTCGCCCTGCGGTTCGCCAACGCAATCTTCGAGCCGATGTGGAACCGCACCTGGGTCGACAACGTCCAGATCACCGTGGCCGAGACCCTCGGCGTAGGCGACCGAGGCGGTTTCTACGAAGGCACCGGAGCCGTGCGCGACATCGTGCAGAACCACGTCCTCCAGGTGCTCTCGCTGCTGATGATGGAAGCACCCGCCTCCTTCCACCCCGAAGCCATCCGCGACGAGAAGCTCAAGCTGCTTCGGGCCATCCAGCCCATGGGTGAAGGTGAGGACCTCAATCAGACCGCCGTACGAGGCCAGTACGCCAGGGGAGGGACCCGAGCCGACCCGATGCCCGGCTACCGAGAAGAGACAGGAGTAGACCCGCTGAGCGAGACGGAGACCTTCGTCGCCCTCCGGCTTGCCATCAACAACTGGCGGTGGGCCGGCGTGCCGGTATACGTCCGCACCGGGAAACGGCTCCCTGCCCGGGTCACCGAACTGGCCATGGAGTTCAACCAGCCACCACAGCTACCCCTCTTCCCCTCCGAGGAAGGCGCCCACAAACCCGACGCGCTTGTCGTGCGAGTACAACCCGACGAAGGCCTGAGCCTCCAGTTCGGCGCCAAGGTCCCCGGACACGAATTCAACATCCGCAAAGCGTCCATGGACTTCCGTTACTCTGCCGACGCCGACGGTCCAAGCGCCGAAGCCTACGAACGAGTCCTGCTCGACGCCCTCATCGGCGATCCCACCCTCTTCGTCCGCGCTGACGAGGTCAGCAGGGCCTGGCGCATCGTCGACCCCCTCCTCGAGCACTGGGCCGACAGCCCCGACCCCATCCCGCTCTACCAGGCGGCGAGCTGGGGGCCCCGAGAGGCCACCGAACTCCTCACCAGGGAGGGCCGCAGATGGCGGCTCTCCACTTGAGCTGAGATCCATCGCCGAACCGGGCACGGCGCTGTCATGGGTCGGTGACTCCTGACACAGACCACCCGGGTGACAGAGGACTCTCAGCGACTTGTCAGGGTGGTCTCAGCGGATGTTGAAGATGATCCCCTTGACTGGATCTCGAATCCCTCAAGAGGAGTCTCCATGCACGACGACGACACCACACCCGGCTCCGACCCGACGCCTTGGTACGTCGCCCCCAGCGCCCACGCCGACGCTGTTACGCCACCGCAGTGGCCGCAGCCCGCCGGGGCTTCCCCAACCTGGGAGCTACCCGCTTACGACGTCGCCGATCACGGGTCGACCGAGCATCGGGCCAAGGGCCCGGAGGCGTACGACGAGCACCCGGCGGCCCCCGACGGCCACCGTGGCGGGGGTGCGGCCAGACGCCGTTTTGGGGCCCTCGCCCTCGGTGCCGCCCTCGTGGCCGGAGGTGGCGCCGGCGCGGTGACATCCGCCGTGGTGGCGAACGGATCGACCAGCGTTGCTTCCTCTCCGGCCCGCCTCCCCACCTCGCCGGTGGCGTTGTCGACCAACACCTCGAGCGCTCAGGCCCTGATCGCCAAGCTCGAGCCGGCCCTGGTCGACATCCATACCACCGGCACATCGGTCACCCGGTCCCCGGCATTCGGCAACGGGAACAACCCCTTCGGGGGCAACTCCAGCGCCACGGCGGCTGCCGGCACCGGCATGATCGTCAGCTCCTCCGGCCTGGTCCTGACCAATGCCCACGTGTTGGAGGGCGCGACCGCCATCACGGTGACGCTCAACGGCAGGACCAACACCCATCCGGCCACCCTCGTCGGTGAGGACGCGGCCAGGGACGTCGCCCTCATCCACGTCCAAGGGGTGAGCGGCCTGCCCACGGTCAGCCTGGGGGACTCGTCGAAGGTGGTGGCCGGCGACGCGGTGCTGGCCGTCGGCAACGCCCTCGACCTGCAGAACGGCGGTTTCACGGCCAGCGACGGCATCGTCTCCGGCTTGAACCGGTCGATCCAGACCAGCAACAGCGAATCCCTGACCGGGCTCATCCAGACGTCGGCAGCCATCAGCTCCGGCGATTCCGGCGGACCCCTGGTCAACGCCGCCGGCCAGGTCATCGGTATGAACACCGCCGCCGCCTCGTCCTCCACCAACAACACAGCGTCGAACATCGGCTTCGCCATCCCCTCCAACGCCATCAGCGGCCTCATCCCCCTGCTCCAGAAGGGAAGCATCGGTCAGACGACGACCGGCGGGTCCTCAGGCTCGGGCGCATCCGGGGTCGACGGCTCCGGTGGTTATGGCTCCGGTGGCTACGGGGGCTACGGGGGCTACGGCGGTGGTGGCTACGGCTCGGGCAGCCTCTTCGGCTGACCTCCAAACCCCGGGGGCCGGTGTCCTGCCGACCCGACCCCCGGATCAGGATCAGGTGGCGCTGCGGGCGAGGCGAAGCCCGGAGAAGGCCCATTGAGCTGCCGGCGGGAAGAAGTTGCGGTAGGTGGACCGCGTGTGTCCGGCGGCGGTGATCGACGCTCCGCCTCGCAGGGCCTGCTGGGCCACCATGAACTTGCCGTTGTACTCCCCCACCACGCCGGGCGCCGGCTCGAAGCCGGGGTACGGGGAGAACGCCGACGACGTCCACTGCCACGCGGAGTCGTAGAGCTGGCGCAGTCCCTGGCCCGCGGCCGCCGTCGGATGCAGTGCGATCGGCGCGACGAGTGGTCCGCTGACGCTGGCCGCCGCGGCCTCCCACTCCGCCTCGGTGGGCAGCCGACAGCCCCGCCAGCGGGCGAAGGCGTCGGCCTCGTGGTAGCTGATGTGCACGACGGGAGCGGCCGGGTCGAGCCTGCGCCACCCACCCAGGGAGTAAACATCCCAATCGTCGCCGTCGCGCTCCCAGTACAGCGGGGCGACCCGTTCCTCCGAGCACACGATGCCCCAGCCGTCGGAGAGCCACAGATCTGCTTGCTGGTAGCCACCGGCGTCGATGAACTCCAGCCATTCCCCCTCGGTGATCAACCGATCACCCAGCTCGTAGGGGTCGAGCCACACCCGGTGGCGCGGGCTTTCGTCGTCGAAGGCGAAGTGATCGCCAAGGTCCGTGCCGATCTCCACCAACCCGCCCTCGTGGCCCACCCAGCTTAGCGGGGAGGCATCGCTCGGGCGGGGAGCTCGCAGCTCGGGGAGGTAGGTCGGACGGAGCGGGTTCGTCCCGAGCACATGCTTGATGTCCATGAGCAGGAGCTCCTGGTGCTGTTGCTCATGGTGCAGACCGAGCTCGACGACGTCGGCAAGGTGCTCGGGCGTGCCGTCGCCCAAGAGGGCACCAATGGCCTCGTCGACGATCTGGCGGTAGGCGGTGACTTCCCCGGCACCTGGCCGGGTCAGCAGCCCCCGGTCGTTGCGGGGGTGGCGGGGCCCGGCGCCCTCATAGTAGGAGTTGAACAGGTAGAGGTAGCGCTCGTCGTAGGCCTCGTAGCCGGCGGCATGGGCGAGCAGCACGAACTGTTCCCAGAACCAGGTGGTGTGTGCCCGATGCCACTTCGTGGGACTGACGTCGGCCATGGTCTGGACCGTCTGGTCCTCGGGAGAGAGGGGAGCGGCGAGCCCTTCGGTGGCGTCGCGCACTGCCTGATACCCGGATCCCGTCGGTACCGGGCCGCCGGTGCCGCAGATCATGCGTTCATGGGTGGCGATGGACTGCGATCGCCTTGAAGGGGTGGCCATAATCGTCCTCGCTGGGTCCGGAGCGCGGGCTTTACGGCTAGGAGCGTAGGCGACCTCCCGGGGTTCTGAGGGTACCTCCCCCGTTTGTCAGCAACGGTTCATCAGTTCGGCGCCTGCCCGCCTGCCCCGTTCGGGCCGCAGACGGTGACCTAGCCGACGGTCCAGGTCGACCCCGACGACAGCAGGGCAGCAAGGTCACCAGTTCCCTTGCGCCCCACGGCGTCGGCAAGCTGCGTGTTCACCTGCGAACCGTAGTCGGGGCGTTCGATGGCCCGGAACACGCCGATCGGCGTCGGCGTGGTCGGCCCGTCCGCCAGCCTGGACAGCATGAACGCGAGGCTGGGATCGGGTCGGGCCTCGTCGTGGACCACCAGGCGGTCGACGCCCACGTCGGCCACCTCCACGATGCGGGCGCGGCCGTCCGCCTGCACGATCACGCCGTGCTCACCCTCGGGTCCGAAGCGGACCGGCTCCCCGTGGGTGAGGGGGATGAGCATCTGGGGTCGTGCGTCCTTCGCCAGGATGGCGCTGAACGCCCCGTCGTTGAACACGTTGCAGTTCTGGTACACCTCGACCAGGGCGGCACCCTGGTGGGCATGGGCCCGTCGGAAGACCTCCATCATGTGCTTTCGGTCCATGTCGTGGGTTCGGGCCACGAAGCTGGCCTCGGCTCCCAGCGCCAGGGAGACGGGGTTGTAGGGGTAGTCCAGCGAGCCGAAGGGCGTCGACTTGGTGACCTTGCCGGTCTCACTGGTCGGCGAGTACTGGCCCTTGGTCAGCCCGTAGATCTGGTTGTTGAACAACACGATGGTCAGGTCCACGTTTCGGCGCAGGGCGTGGAGGAGGTGGTTGCCGCCGATCGACAGCGCGTCGCCGTCACCGGTGATCACCCACACGTCGAGGTCGGGGCGGGACACGGCGATGCCCGATGCGATGGCCGGAGCCCGACCGTGGATCGAATGGATCCCGTAGGTGTTCATGTAATAGGGGAAACGGGAGCTGCAGCCGATCCCCGAGACGAACACCGTGTTTTCGCGGGCCACGGCGAGGTCGGGCATCAGCATCTGCACGGCGGTGAGGATGGAGTAGTCCCCACAGCCTGGGCACCAACGGATCTCCTGGTCGGTGGTCCAGTCCTTCTTGGTGGTCGAGGGGGTGGCGACGTCGGTCACGAGAGGACCTCCTTGGGAGTGGCGCCCAGCGCCTCGAGGACGACGGCCTCGATCTCGCCGGCGCGGAAGGGTTGCCCGGACACCTTGTTGATGGCCTGGGCGTCGACAAGGAACTCGGCACGCACCATGCGCACCAGTTGGCCAAGGTTCAACTCCGGCACCAGGATGCGAGGATAACGGCGCAGCACGTCACCCAGGTTGGCGGGGAAGGGGTTGAGGTGACGCAGGTGGGCATGGGCCACAGCGTGGCCGGCGAGACGGATACGGCGCAGACCGGCGTCGATGGCGCCTGCGGTGGAGCCCCAGCCCAGAACGAGGAGCTCAGCGGTGCCGTCAGGATCGTCGACGGTGACCGGTTCGATGTCCGACGCGATCCCGGCCACCTTGGCCACGCGGGTCCTGGTCATGGCCTCATGGTTGGCCGGGTCATACGACACCGTCCCGGCTCCGTCCGCCTTCTCCAGGCCCCCGATGCGATGCGTCAATCCCGGCGTGCCCGGGATGGCCCAGGGACGAGCCAGCGTCTCGGCGTCACGGAGGTAGGGCCAGAACTCCTCGACACCGTCGGGCCGGGTGTGGTTGGTCTGGGTGGCGAACGCCACGCTGATGTCGGGCAGATCCGCAACATCGGGTATGCGCCACGGCTCTGCCCCGTTGGCCAGGTAGCCGTCGGACAGCAGCATCACCGGGGTCCGGTACTTCAAGGCGATGCGGGCCGCCTCGATGGCGGCGAAGAAGCAGTCACCGGCGTCGCGGGGCGCAACGATGGGCACAGGAGCCTCCCCATGCCGCCCGTACATGGCCTGGAGGAGGTCCGCCTGTTCGGTCTTGGTGGGCAGACCGGTCGACGGGCCGCCGCGCTGGATGTCGATGATCAGCAGCGGTAGCTCGAGGTTGACGGCCAGGCCGACCGTCTCTGCCTTGAGGTCAACGCCCGGCCCGCTGGTCGTGGTCACCCCCAGGCTACCGGCGTAGGAGGCACCGAGGGCGGCGCCCACACCGGCGATCTCGTCCTCCGCCTGCATGGTTCGTACGCCGAAGTTCTTGTGCTTGGAGAGCTCGTGGAGGATGTCCGAGGCCGGCGTGATCGGGTAGCTGCCCAAGAAGATCGGCAGGTGGGCCAGTTGGCCGGCGGCGATCAGGCCCCAGGCCAGGGCGGTGTTCCCCGAGATGTTGGTGTAGGTGCCCGGCTCCATGAACGCCGGCTTGACGGCGTAGACCGAGTCGAACAGCTCGGTGGTCTCGGCGAAGTTCCAGCCGGCCTTGAGGGCCAGGGCGTTGGCCTCGGCGACCTGGGGAACCTTGGCGAACTTTCCCTGGATCCACTCGAGGGTGGGTTCGACCGGTCGGGTGTACATGAAGCTGATGACACCGAGAGCGAAGAAGTTCTTCGACCGCTCGGCGTCGCGGGGCCTGGCCCCTGTCGGCCTGACAGCCTCCATGGTCACCGAGGTCATCGGCACCTCGTAGATGGTGTAACCGGCCAGCGAGCGGTCGGTGAGCGGCGATCCGGTGTAGCCCGCTTTGGTCAGGGAGCGCTCGTCGAAGGCATCGGAGTTGACGATCACCGTTCCGCCGATGGCGACATCCGCCAGGTTGGCCCGTAGGGCAGCCGGGTTCATGGCCACCAGGACATTGGGGTGGTCACCGGGGGTTAGGATGTCGTGATTCGAGATGTGGATCTGGAAGGCCGATACGCCCGCCAAGGTCCCCGCCGGGGCTCGGATCTCGGCGGGGAAGTCCGGCAGCGTCGACAGATCGTTCCCCAGCAGGGCCGAAGAGGTGGTGAACTGATCTCCGGTGAGCTGCATCCCGTCGCCGGAGTCACCGGCAAATCGGATGATGACTCGGTCCAGCTCCTGGACCGTGAGCCCCCGAGAAGCTGTGTCGACCATGCCCATCCCTTCACGACGCGTGTGTCCGCCCAGTGTAGGGTCGGGGGTCTTGTGGCCGGCAGCGAGCGACCGGTGCCCCCCGGCACGAAGGCTTCCTGGGCGGGCGATCAGGCGACGGTCACGCCGGTGTCCAGGTAGACGTCCTGGACGGCGTGGAGGATCTCGACACCTTCGGCGAACGGCTTCTGGAAGGCCTTCCGGCCGGTGATGAGCCCGGCGCCGCCGGCCCGCTTGTTGATCACCGCAGTTCGGACCGCCTGCGCCAGGTCGCTGTGGCCGCCCGACGCTCCCCCGCTGCTGATCAGCGGGGCACGGCCCATGTAGCAGTTGACGACCTGCCAGCGGTTCAGGTCGATCGGGTGGTCACTGGTCAATGAGCTGTAGACCAGGGGGTCGGTCTTGCCGAAGCCGATGGCGTTGAACCCACCATTGTTCTCGGCGGCCTTCTGCTTGATGATGTCGGCCTGAAGCGTCACGCCCAGGTGGTTGGCCTGGCCGGTCAGGTCGGCGGACAACGAGTAGTCGACGCCATCCTTCTTGAACGCATCGTTGCGCAGGTAGCACCACAGCACGGTGAACATCCCCATCTCGTGGGCCTCCACGAAGGCTTCGCGCACCTCCTGAATCTGGCGGTCCGATTCGTCGCTACCGAAGTAGATGGTGGCTCCCACCCCGACGGCGCCCATGTCGTAGGCCTGGCTCACGGAGCCGAACATCACCTGGTCGTAGCGGTTCGGGTAGCTGAGCAGCTCGTTGTGGTTCAGCTTGACGATGAAGGGGATCTTCTGGGCGTAACGCCGAGCGACGATGCCGAGCACCCCGACCGTCGACGCGAAGGCGTTGCAGCCACCCTCGATGGCCAGCTCGCAGAGATGCCGCGGATCGAAGTAGGCCGGGTTCCTGGCGAAGCTCGCTGCCGCCGAATGCTCGATCCCCTGGTCGACCGGCAGGATGGAGAGGTATCCCGTGCCACCCAGGCGACCGGTGTCGAACAGCTTCTGGAGGTTGCGCTGCACCGGCACCGGACGGTCGGACCATGACAGCACCCGGTCGAAGAAGTCCGGCCCCGGCAGCACCAGGTCCTCACGGGGGATCCCCTTGCAGTGGTGGCTCAGCAGATCGTCGGCCTCGTCGCCGAGGAGGGCGGAAAGATCCATGGTGGGCTCCTACTCTCAGTCGTCGGGTGGGCCGGCGTGGAGATCCGCACGAGCCTATGCGCTCCTCTACGTGGACCCGTCGGGCTGGCTACGGTGACATGGTGACGATCCGGCTGGTGGCGACCGACCTGGACGGGACGCTCCTTGACCCGTCCGGCAAGGTCGCTGATCGCACCGCTCGGGCGGTGATGGCAGCCAGAGCGGCCGGTATCCACGTGATTCCGGTGACCGGGCGACCACCACAGGGTTTGTGGCACATCGCCGGACGGGCCGGTCTCGGACCCTACGGGGTGTGCTCGAACGGAGCGGTCACCGTCGACCTGGATCGAAACGAGATCATCGAGACCGAGACCCTTGCTCGCGACATCGCCCTGCGCCTGGCCACGGCCATGCGCCTGGCCAGTCCTGGCATCCGCTTGGCCGTGGACATCGCCGAGGAGTTCTGGTACGAGACGGGGTTCTTCGAGGTGCCGGCGGACTGGGATGAGACCGTGGTGGAGGTCACTGACATCACCGAGGTCCTGGGCCCCGACTGCTTCAAGCTGGTGGGACGCAACCCCGGCATGGGAGCGGTGGAGCTCATCGCCCAGCTCAGCGACCACGTGGGCCAGGAGGGCCACCTGACCACGTCCGGGCTCGACTGGGTCGACGTCGGCGCCCCCGGGATCACCAAGGCCTACGCCATGGACCGCGTGTGCGACCGCCTGGGCGTGTCGGTCGACGAGGTCGTCGCCATCGGCGACAACCACAACGACCTTCCGCTCCTGGCATGGGCGGGCACCGCCATGGCCCCAGCCAACGGCATTCCCGAGGTGCTGACGATCGCTCACCGGGTGCTGCCCGGCAACGCCGACCACGGGGTGGCCACCCTGCTCGAGGAGTTGGTCGCCAAGCCGGGAAGGGCTGGACGGCGCCGCAGCTCTCAGCGCAGTGCCCGCAGGCGATCAGCTACGTCGTAGGCGTCGGCTTCTACGGCGGCCACCTTGGCGAAGATGGTGCGAGCCCGGGGTAGGTCACCAGCCCGCTCGGTGAGGTCGGCGAGCACGTACCACTGTCGAAGGTGGCGTTCCTGAGGCCGATCGACCCGTCTCAGGGAGCGCTCCAGGATGGCGACGGCACCAGCCAGGTCCCCCTGATCGGCGCGGACGCCAGCGGCCACGATCCGCCCCTCTGCGACCAGGTCGGCGTCGGGGGACGCCTCTCGCAGGTCGTCCCACAGGCGTTCGGCTTCGTCGTAGCGGCGCAGGGCCCGGTAGGAGTCGGCGAGCACCGGATGCTGGTCGTAGTCACCCGACAGGGTCCGGTACCGCTCCAGGTGGGCCGCCCCCGCCGCCCACTGGCCGCTGCGATACAGCGCCAGCCCGTACAGCTCCTGGACGGCGGCAGAGGTCGGCACCTCCCCGGCCAGCCCTCGCAGGATCCGCCGAGCCTCCTGGTAGCGCTCACGGTCGTAGGCATGGGTGGCGTCGGCCAGGCGGGCGGCCAGCCGGGTGCCTCGCGCCTTCCCGGCCATCTCGGCCAGCTCATTGACGACCGGAAGGGGGACGGAGTGGCGATGGTTCCGCCCCACCATCCGGCGGGGGTTGGCCCCACGACCCTGGCCGCGGACGGCGTCGTCGCCGGAGGTGGCTCCTACGACGCCCTCGTCGATCCACACCTCCTCGGGCTGCCACGTCCCTTCCTCGCCGCCTGCCCGACTTGCCGGCTGACGCCACACGTCGGTCGCCGAGCGGCCGGTGCCGTCCTGGAGCGCGCGCGCCCCCCGACGGGCCACGCTGCCCCAGGACCGAGCGCTCGGGGACTTCCCGATTGCCCGATCGTCACGCCGAGACCGACCGGCGCCTCTTCCCTGGTCACGGGCACCCCGCTTGGTCCCGGACCCCTCGCTACGGGAGCCGCCAGCACCATCGGAGCGCCGCTCCGGGCGTCCCGGGCGCCCTTGCCTGTTTCCGTCATTGCGCTTCCCACTGCCCGACGACCCTGGTGCACGTTGTCTCGGTGTGGGACGTCCCCACGTACCCTTTGAGGGCGACCGACGCCTGGGAGCGTCGTCCCCGCCCCCGGGACGGGGCCATTCATCTCCGGGAGTAGGCACCCCAGCAATCTACGCGCGCGACGAAGCCCCACGATCAACAGGGTCGTGGGGCTTCGTACAGAGAAATCCCGGCGACGTCCTACTCTCCCAGGGGGAAACCCCCCAAGTACCATCGGCGCTGGCAGGCTTAACTTCCGTGTTCGGGATGGGAACGGGTGTGACTCTGCCGCTATGGCCACCGGAAACCGTGCTCGGCGCACACCCGAGGGGTGCACACCATCAACAGTGGGTTGGCGCGAGCCGACCCTCCTGTGAGCATTCCATAGCGAGCACGAACAAATGTAGAACCAAGCCCTCGGCCGATTAGTACCGGTCGGCTCAACGCATTGCTGCGCTTACACCTCCGGCCTATCAACGTGGTCGTCTACCACGGGCCTTACCTGGTTGACCCAGTGGGAAACCTCATCTTGGAACAAGCTTCGCACTTAGATGCTTTCAGCGCTTATCTCTTCCGCAGGTCGCTAACCAGCCGTGCCCTTGGCAGGACAACTGGCACACGAGAGCTGCGTCCGTCCCGGTCCTCTCGTACTAGGGACAGCCTTCCTCAAGTTTCCTACGGCTACACCGGATAGGGACCG
>JALYZO010000210.1 GCA_030945745.1 Actinomycetota bacterium | reverse complement strand
CCCCCGAGGCCGGCCATCGACCAACAGCCAGACGGTGGAACGACAGGCTGTGGAACAACACGCTGTGGTCAGTCGCGGTGCAGGATGCCGTGAACCTTGTCCTTGACGTCGTCCACGGCGTCTTTGACCTTGCCTGAGGCCTGATCGGCCTTGCCCTCGTGCTTCAGCTCATCGTCGCCGGTCGCGCTGCCAGCAGCTTCCTTGGCACGGCCCTTGGCATCGTCGAGATTTGCCATTGTGTTCACTCCTGTCCTCGTGGCGGCCCCTGAGGGACGCCCGGATCCGGTGATCCGTGATGTCGGGATTGTTCCACTGCGGCGGGTCCCGCTAAACACCGCCGAGGTGGTCATCCGTCACGTCAGCTCGTCGCGCAGTGCCCGGGCCACGTTGTCGCTCAGGTGATAGCTCTCTGCGTCGCTCGGGAACTTCTTGGAGCGCACGTCGGCCGCCCAGTTGCTCATCGCCGCCACCGCGTCCGCTCCCAGGTCGGCGTAGCGACGGACGAACTTGGCTGCGGTCCGGTCCTCGAAGCCGAGCACGTCGTGGAACACCAGCACCTGTCCGTCGCACCACGGTCCGGCACCGATGCCGATCGTCGGCACGGGCACCGACTCGGTGATGAGACGGGCGACCAGGTCGGGCACCCCCTCGAGCACGATGGCGCTGCAGCCGGCGTCGACCAGGGCCTCGGCGTCGTCGACCAGGGCCCTTGCCGCCTCGAGTTGGCGGGCCTGCACCTTGAAGCCGCCCATGGTGTGGACGGATTGGGGCGTGAGGCCCAGATGGCCGAAGACGGGTATCTCCGTGTCGGTGATGGCCGCCACCACCCCGGCCCGCCTGCGCCCGCCCTCCAGCTTCACCGCCTGGGCGCCGGAGCGGACCAGGGTGGCGGCGTTGGCCACGGCGTCGTTGGTGCCGGTGTGGTAGCTCATCCACGGGAGGTCGGCGATGATCATGGGAGCGGGCCTGGCCCGGGCCACGGCGGCGGTGTGATGCGCCATGTCGGCCACGCTCACCTGCAGGGTGTCGTCGTAGCCGAGGACGACCATGGCCACGGAGTCGCCGACCAGGATCAGGTCCACGCCCGCGTGGTCCGCGATCCTGGCGCTCGGCGCGTCGTAGGCCGTGACCATGACCAGAGGCTCATCACCCCCCTTGCGGGCGCGCACATCCGGGGCGGTCATCGTCGGCATCTGTGCACCTCCAGGGTCCCGTCCAGCGCCCTCCGGCTGCCAGCGGTGCAGCCATCGTATCCTTCTCCGTGTGGAAGGCACCGTCGGCACCTGTGGCAACTGCGGATCTGAGGGGGAGATCCGCCTGGCGGTGCACCGGGTGTACCTGGTGCCCGAGGAGACGACCCTCAAGGAGATCGAGCAGTGGTGCCCGGGGTGCCGGAGCCAGTACCCCCATGCCCATCAGGCCTGAGCTCGTCCGGAGTCCCTAGCGGCCCGTTGCCCCGGTGGTGGTCGACGGCGCTGGCGCGCTCGTCGTGGTCGTCGTCGGGGTAGACGGCGACCTGGTCGGGCCCGACCCGGTGGATCCTGAACCGGACGGGCGGGTGGTCGTGCCCGTCGAGGTGGTGGAGGCCGAGCCGGTCGAGCCTTGAGCAGGGGTCGAGGTGGGCGACGAGCCGGGCACCGTGGTGGTAGTCGGGTTCTGGATGAGCTGCAGCGTCGAGGGATCCGGCGGGTCCAGGATCCGACCGGTGTAGTTGAAGACGGTGGGGAACGCCCCGGCCAGGGACGGCTCGGACCTCAATGCCTGGACCATGTAGTCGTGCCACAGCTCGGCGGGGATGCCGCCGCCCTGCACGCTCTTGAGGCCGCGGAAGTTCTGGATGGCGATGTTGCCCTGGGCGTAGCCCATCCACACGGCGGTGGTCAGGTGGGGGGTGTAGCCGATGAACCAGGCATTGGCGGAGTTGTCCGTGGTCCCGGTCTTGCCGGCCACCGGCGAGCCCACGTCGCCGGCGGCTCCGCCGGTCCCCTTGGTGCCGACCACGACCTGTTGGAGGACCTTGGTCAGCTGGGCGTCGACCTGGGGCGACAGCACCTGGCGACCGGTGGTCCGCTTGGGCAGGGGGAGGGGCTTGCCGTCCGGTGTGGTCACCTTGGAGAACAGGATCGGGGCGTTGTAGACGCCGCCGTTCGCGAAGGTGGCGTAGGCGGCGGCCATCTCCAGGGGAGACACATCCGCGCTGCCGAGCACCTGGGACGGGTAGGCCCCCTTCAGCTCGTTGGGGCTGATGCCGCACGCCTCGGCCATGGCGTCGAGGTTCTGGGGGCCGATGCGTTCCACGATCTGGGCGTAGACGGTGTTGACCGACTGCGCCGTGGCGTCCACCAGGCTCAAGTCCCTCGAGCTGGCCTCGCCTTCGAAGTTGATGACCGACCAGGGCGAGCCGTCCGCGTTGCCATGGGGGACAATGACCTCGCCGGGTGCAGGGAACGTCGAATCCGGGGTGAAGCCCTCCTTGAGCACCTCGGCCAACATGAACGCCTTGAAGGTGGAGCCGGGCTGGCGGCCGCTGCCGCCGCCGGCGGTGCCCATGGCCAGGTTGACCTGGGAGGTGTCGTAGTCCTGACCGCCGACCATGGACCGCACCCGGCCGTCGTTGTCGACGCTGACGAGGGCGCCCGACGGGTCACCGGGGGTGCCGCCCGGGTCGAGCTGGGGTTGCCTGGGTCCGTAGATCGAGTTGTAGCCCTCGGCCTGCAGGGTCGGGTCCAGCGTGGTGGTCACCCGCAGGCCGCCGCCGTCGACCAGGGGGGCGCCGTAGGCGGCGACCAGCTGGTCATGCACGGCGGCCAGGAAGTACTGGTCCCCGGGCAGGTTGCTCCGCTGCTGGGAGCCTGCAGCCCTGGTGGGGTTCACCACGTAGGTGGACATCGAGGTGTGCTCGACGGTGGCGGCCTGCGCCGGGGTGATCTTGTGGTCCCGGATCATGTCGTTGAGGGTGTCGGTCTGGTGGCTGCGGGCCAGCGCCGGGTTCTTGGCTGGATCGGCGCGCTCCGGTTCACGGATCAGCCCGGCCAGCAGCGACGCCTCGGGCAGGTCGAGGCGGCTGACGTCCTTGGCAAAGTAGGCCTGCGACGCAGCCTGCACGCCATAGGCCTGGCGCCCGAAGTAGATGGTGTTGAGGTACCCGTCGAGGATCTGGTCCTTGGACTCCTTGTGGCCCAGCTTCACGGCCAGCTGGGCCTCCTTGACCTTGCGGGTCACGGTCCGCTGTGAGCTGAGGTAGGCCTGCTTGACGTACTGCTGGGTGATCGTCGACGCCCCCTGGAGGTTGCCGGTACCCCGCACGTCGGCCACCAGGGCTCGCAGGATGCCCACAGGGTCGATCGCCCCTTCGGTGAAGAAGTGGCGGTCCTCGGTGGACACCACGGCGTTGACCAGGACCTTGGGGACCTTGGAGATGGGCACGTTGATCCGGTTCTGCACCTGGTAGGAGGTCAGAGGGTGCCCGGCGCTGTCGTAGACGATGGTCGTCTGGCTGAGCGTGGTGGCCTTGGGCAGGGGGGACTGAGCGATGCTGTAGAAGCCGACGGCCACGACGGCGATGGCGGCCATGACGACCAGGAACAGCTTGCGCCGCGCCCCCCACAACCGGCCGCGGCCGTCGTCGGGGCGCGGCCGGGGCGCCGGGCGGTTGCGCCGGGCGGCGGACCACACTCGGCGACTGCGGACGGCCGCCTGCTGAGCCGGGGTCAGGTCGGACCATCGAAGGTCTCTTCGTGCGTGGCGGTTGACCATGGTCGGGAATCAACCGGAAGCGTACTGAGGTACCGGTGGCCGTGACCAGGCACCCGGACCCACCGGTCCACCGCAGCGTTGCCTTCAGGAGCGGCCGGTATCGGCCCTCTTGGCGGCGCCGCCGATGGTGAACGCCTGCGCCAAGTGGTTCCACGAGCAACTCGGGCACACCTCGACCACGTAGCAGGCCAGGTCCTTGGCTCCCCGGGTCAGGCGGTCCATCTCCCGCTTGGAGGTGACGCAGGTGCCGCTCGGGGGCAGGCGGGGGCCGAACACGTAGGAGACCAGGCGGACCTTGGCGTCGGCGCAGATCGGGCAGTCCTCCCGGGAGTCCTCGCCGACGTTGACCGCAGCCCGGAGCAGATCGGGGTGGGCGTCGCACACATCCAGGCGGGACAGGCGGCCCTTGTTGAACTCGCTCACCACCGCGTTGCGCGCCAGGCGGTAGTCCACCTGGCCGGCCAGCCGGCCGCCGTCAAGGGCACCCCGAAGGGTCTCCGGCGTGAAGCTCATCACGGCACGAAGCGTACCGGAGCGCTCCCGTCCTGGGATCCGTGCTCCGAACCCTTCTGCTCGATATATCGACTCGATACATCGGACGTGACTATGATGGGTCGAACCCGGATCGCCCGGGGCAACGTGGAACAGGGTCCGCCATTCCCATGCTTGAGCTCGCCATCCTCGGGTTGCTCACCGAGGAGTCGCTCCACGGCTACGAGTTGAAGAAGCAGCTGGCCGACACACTGGGCTTCGCCAGCGGGGTGTCGTTCGGATCTCTCTACCCTGCGCTCGGTCGCCTGGAGAAGGCCGGAGCGGTGCGCATCGTCGAGCCCACGCCGCTGGGCGCCCCCTCTCCCCCAACGGGATCGCTGGGCGGGGAGCTGGCGGCCTTCCGGGCGCAGGGCTCCCCCGTGCAGGGTCAGCACGCTCCGAGTCAGGCGCCACGCAGCCGCCGAGGCAGGAAGGTCTATGGGATCACCCCCCGGGGTCGGGCCCTGTTCGAGGAGCTCTTGGCCGCCGAGAGCAACGGCAACGACGACGACCGGGTCTTCGCCCTGCGCCTGGCCTTCGCCCGGCATCTTCCCCCCGACGCCCGGCTGGGCATGTTGGAGCGCCGGCGGACCCGCCTGCTGGAGCGCCTGGCCCGCGTCGGGGCCCGGGTCCGGTCCGGCCGGGACCGCTTGGACGGTTACGGCCGGACCCTGGCGGAGCACGACCGCGACGTGGCGGAGCACGACCTGTCGTGGATCGATCAGCTCATCGCCCGGGAGCGGGCGGGGGCTGGTGCCGAGACCTCGGCCGGCCCCGGACCGCCGGCGCCGAGCACCGTGGCGCGCCTCACCGCCGCCGTCCCGAGCATCTCGGCCATGCGCCGACCGAAGGACCTGGCGGGCACCCCCGCCTTCCAACCCGAGGGGCTCCGCCCCCCGACCATCCAGGAGGACCCCACACCATGACCGCCAACAAGATCCGGGTTGCCATCGCCGGCGTCGGCAACTGCTCCAGCTCGCTGGTGCAGGGCATCGAGTACTACCGCAACGCCGACGCGGCCGAGTCGGTCCCCGGGCTGATGCACGTCAACCTGGGCGGCTACCACGTGGGGGACGTGGAGCTCGTGGCGGCCTTCGACGTGGACGCCGCCAAGGTCGGCACCGATCTGGGCAAGGCCATCTTCTCCGGCCAGAACAACACGGTCCGCTTCGCCAACGTTCCCGAGATCGGCGTGACCGTGCAGCGCGGCCCGACCTTCGACGGCCTGGGCCAGTACTACCGCGAGACCATCGAGGAGTCCCCCGCCGAGCCCATCGACGTGGCCGCCGCCCTCGCCGAGGCCAACGCCGACGTGCTCGTCTCCTACCTGCCGGTCGGCTCCGAGGAGGCCCAGAAGCACTATGCCCAGGCCGCCATCGACGCCAAGGTCGGGTTCGTCAACGCCATCCCGGTGTTCATCGCCTCCAACCCCGAATGGGCCCAGAAGTTCACCGATGCCGGTGTCCCCATCGTCGGCGACGACATCAAGAGCCAGGTGGGCGCCACCATCGTCCACCGGATCCTGGCGCGCCTCTTCGAGGACCGGGGCATGGTGCTCGACCGGACCTACCAGCTCAACGTGGGCGGCAACATGGACTTCAAGAACATGTTGGAGCGGTCCCGCCTGGAGTCGAAGAAGATCTCCAAGACCCAGTCGGTGACCAGCCAGCTCGACAACGGCATCGACGCCCGCGACGTCCACATCGGCCCTTCGGACCATGTGCCCTGGCTCGACGACCGCAAGTGGGCCTACATCCGCCTGGAGGGGCGCAACTTCGGCGACGTCCCCCTCAACCTCGAGCTCAAGCTCGAGGTGTGGGACTCCCCCAACTCCGCCGGGGTCATCATCGACGCGCTGCGCTGCGCCAAGCTGGCCATGGACCGTGGCATCGGGGGCCCGCTGCTCGGACCTTCGGCCTACTTCATGAAGTCTCCGCCGGTGCAGTACCACGACGACCTGGCGGCCAAGATGGTCGAGGAGTTCGCCAGCGGCAACCCGGAAGCCTGAGCCCCCCGTACCTGAGCGTCCTCGGGCAGGATGGCGACGTGCCTTCCGACAACGCCGCGGCCTGGGATCACTACGCCTCCACCTATCAGGAGGAGGTGACGTTGCCGACCGACGTCGCAGCGTACGGTCCTGACATCCCCGACGAGAGCCAGCTGCGCCTCCTGGGGGATCTGAAGGGCAAGCGGGTCCTCGACCTTGGCTGCGGCGGCGGCCAGTGCACGGTGGCGTTCGCCCGGGCCGGGGCCACGGCCATCGGGCTCGACCAGTCGGTCATCCAGCTCGGCTTCGCCCGGCGCCTGGCAGCGGCCGCCGAGGTGCGCATCGAGCTGCGCCAGGGCGACGTCGCCGACCTGGCCTTCCTGCGTGCCGACTCGATCGACGTCGCTTTCTCCGCCTACGCCTTCGACGACGTCAACGACCTGTCACGCGTGTTCCGCCAGGTCCACCGGGTGCTGAAGGTCGGCGGTCCTCTGGTCTTCAGCGTGCCCCATCCGGCGTGGACGATGATCGATGACGTGCCCGGACCGCCGGCAGGCGGTGGCCCCGGCCAACCCGACGGGACGGCCAGCACGGCCCCGGTCGTACGCCGCTCGTACTTCGACCGCCGGCCCATCGTCTACCAGCGCGACGGGGTGACCTTCACCGACTACCACCACACCTTCGGGGAGCTGTACATGGCCCTGGTCCGGGCCAGCTACAAGGTGGACACCATCCTGGAGCCCGAACCGGTGCCCGGGTCGCACCGCAGCGACGCGTGGCGCCCGGCGCAGACCATGGTGCCTCGAACCCTGATCATCCGAGCCCGCAAGGAGGGCAACTAGCGCCCGGCCTGGCGCTGCGCCCACCAGGTGTCGAGGCGCCGGCCGGCCTCCTCGGGGCCCAGCGGGCCGTCGTCGAGGCGCAGCTCGAGGAGGAAGTCGAGGGCGGCCCCGACGTCGCGTCCCGGCTTGATGCCCAGGCGGGCCATGACCGCGTTGCCGTCCAGGTCGGGCCGGATGGCTTTGAGCTCCTCGGCAGCGTCGAGGGCGGCGATGCGCTCCTCCAGCTCGTCCATGCGCCGGTCCAGGGCCCGGGCCTTGGCCGCGTTGCGCGTCGTGCAGTCGCAGCGGGTCAACTCGTTGAGGCGGGTCAGCTGGTCGCCGGCGTCGCGCACGTAGCGGCGGACGGCCGAGTCCGTCCAGCCCATGCGGTAGGTGTGGAACCGCAGGTGCAGCTCCACCAGGCGGGTGACCTGCTCGATGTCGTCGTGGGGGTAGTGCAGGGCCCGCATGCGGTCGCGGGTCATGCGGGCGCCGACCACCTCGTGGTGGTGGAACGACACGGAGCCCAACGGTCCGAACGAGCGCGTCTTGGGTTTGCCCACGTCGTGGAACAGGGCGGCCAGGCGCACCACGCGGTCGGGCCGGTCGTCGGGACCGTGGGTCTTGTCGACCACCGCGATGGTGTGGGCCAGCACATCCTTGTGCCGGTGGAGGGGATCGACCTCGAGGGCCAGGGCGGGCAGCTCCGGCAGGAACTCCTCGGCCAGCCCGGTGCGCACCAGGAACCACAGGCCGTCGCCGGGGGCGTCGACCACCAGCAGCTTGTCGAGCTCGGCGCGGATCCGCTCCACGGAGACGATCTCCACGCGGTCGGCCAGCGACCGCACGGTGGCCACCAGGGCCTCGTCGGGGACCAGGCCGTAGCCGGCGATGAAGCGGGCGGCGCGCATCATCCGCAGCGGGTCGTCGCTGAAGGACTCTTCGGCGGCCAGAGGGGTGCGCAGCCGGCCGACGGCCAGGTCGCCGACCCCGTCGAAGGGATCGATGAGGGTCATGTCGGGGAGCGACAGGGCCATCGCGTTGACCGTGAAGTCGCGCCGGGACAGGTCGGCTTCGATGGCGTCGGCGAACACCACGTCGGGCTTGCGCGAGTCCCGATGGTAGGCCTCGGCCCGGTGCGTGGTGATCTCCACGGTGCGCCCGTCGACGATGGCGCCGATGGTGCCGAACCGCCTGCCCTGGGTCCACAGGGCCTCGGCCCAGCCGGACAGGATGGCCTCGGTGGCGTCGGGCCGGGCATCGGTGGTGAAGTCCAGGTCGGCGCCGGGGTTGAGCCGCCCGAGCACCGCGTCGCGCACGACCCCGCCGACGAGGTAGAGGCGGGCGCCGGCCGCCGAGAAGCGCTCGGCGAGGGGCGCCGTCTCCGCCAGGAGGGGGGCGAGGCGGTCCGGGATCACGGCGGATCAGGCTACTGGGGGACGTGGAGGGTGCGGGCGGCGTCGACGGTGCTCCGCCCGGGGCCACCGTTGGTGGCCCGTTCGTTGCCCTGAGGATCGCCGGCCAGCGCCGTCAGGCATGCCGCCGTGCAGTCAGCCAGGGCGTCGAGGTCGTAGCCCCCCTCCAGCACGACCAGGCGCCGCCCGGCGGGGACCAGGCCGGCGATGCGGCCCACCAGGTCCGCGTAGTCACCGCTCGACAGGCCCATGTCGGTCAGGGGGTCGGCCCGGTGGGCGTCGAAGCCGGCGGAGATGATGACCCAGGTGGGCCGGAACCGTTGCGCCACGGGGACGATGACCTCGTCGAACGCCGCCAGGTAGACGTCGCCGGTGGTGCCGGCAGGCAGGGGCAGGTTGACGGTCGCTCCCACCCCTGCGCCCACCCCGGTCTCCTCCAGGCGCCCGGTGCCTGGGTAGAACGGCCATTGGTGCAGCGAGACGTAGGTGACCCGGTCGTCGGTGTAGAAGGCGTCCTGGGTACCGTTGCCGTGATGGGCGTCGATGTCGACGATCAGCACCCGCTCCCCGGCGTCGGCCAACGCCGCCGCGGTGATGGCCACGTTGTTGAGCAGGCAGAAGCCCATGGCCCGGGTGGGGGTGGCGTGATGGCCCGGTGGGCGCACGGCGATGAACGCAGCGTCGGCCTGCCCGGCGCGCAGTCGGGCGATGGCGTCGAGGCCTGCCCCGGCGCCCACCAGCGCGGCCCCCCAGGACCGCTCCACGACGGTCGTGTCGGCGTCGATGCGGCCCCCGCCGGCGGCGCAGAACGCCTCGATGGCGTCGAGGTACCCGGGGTGGTGGACCCGCTCCAGCGCGGCCCGCCCGGCCGCGACGGGGACCACCGTGACCAAGGCGTCACCCAGGCCGGAGCGAGCGAACCCGGCGGTCACCGCCACCAGCCGGTCCGGGCTCTCCGGGTGCCACCGGCCGGGCCGGTGGTCGGCTGACGCCTCGTGCAGCTCGACGACGACGGTGCCGGTGGTCACACCGCCAGGTTAGGGCGTGAGAGAACAACCTCAGCGGCCGGGACTACCGTTGGGCGGGCCGTGACCGGGCCCGAGGGGCAGCGCCCCCACCTCCAACGCCCCCACCTCCAAGTTGACGAGGCCCGGGGGGCCACGTGAGCGCTCCGCCCGCCGACGTGCTGCGTTGGGGCCGCGAACGGGCCAAGACCGGCTCGTGGCGCGGTGAGGCGGCCGTGGCGTTCCTCAACCCTCTACCCAACGCCCCGACACCGTCTGCTGAGTTCCTTCGCCGGTGCCTGGCCACGCTGGCCGAACGCGGCTTCACTCGGGTGGTGACCGGCGCCCTCTCCCCCCTCGAGCAGGTGGGGTTCCTGGCCGCCGGCTTCGATGTGGCCGAGCACCTCCACCTGCTGGGCCTGGACCTGACCGCCGGGTTGCCTCGGGTGCCCGAAGCCCCCCGTCCCCGCCGCGTCAGGCCCAACCGCCGGGCTGAGGTCCTGCGGGTCGACGCGGCGGCGTTCTCCACCTTCTGGGGATTCGACGAACGGGGCCTGTCCGACGCCCTGGCGGCCACCCCCAGGACCCGCTTCCGCATGGTGGGCGCCGAGGGGACCGTGGTCGGCTACGCCATCTGTGGGCGGGCCGGGACCACAGGGTTCGTGCAGCGCCTGGCCGTGGACCCAACCCGGCAGCGGCAGGGTCACGGGCGCTTGCTGCTCCTCGACGGCCTGCACTGGATGCGCCGCGGCGGCGCCCGCTACGCCGTGGTCAACACCCAGCTGGACAACGCCGGGGCCCTGACCCTCTACACGGGCATCGGCTTTCGGGAACAGGCAACCGGCCTCTCCGTGCTGGCGGCCGGCCTGTGACGGCCCCCCGGCGGTCCCTGGGGGTGGCGGTCACGACGATCGTCGCCCTCTTCGGCGTGGGCTCACCGGCGGCCTCGGCGGCCACCTCGACGACCACGCCGGCCGCGGCGACGTCGGCACCGCCGAGCCCGGCACCGACGTCATCGCTGCCCCCGTCCATCTCGGTGTCCCCGCCCCCGACCCCGGTGTCCCCCACGGTGGCGCCCCCGAGCATCGCCGGGACGGGCGTCGCTCCCGGCGTGGCCACCGGTGCGGGGGCGATGTCGCTGATCAGCCAGTCGCCGTTCGTGGAGAGCGGGCAGGACTTCCGCCTGGTCCTGGCCGTGACCGCCCCGACGCCCGGCACCCGCCTGGAAGTCGTCGGCTACCCGCGCCTGACGACCCGAACGGACTTCGACGCCACGTTGAAGGGGAAGCTGCGCCAGTCGAGCGAGTACATCTGGGGGCCCCACCCGGTCAGCTCGTTGACTGCGGATCCGACCGGCGGGGTGGACGTCGCCATCCCCGTCAACCCAACGACCGGCACGGGGTCGGCCCAGGCGTTCACCACCCGCTTCGACAGCGGGGTCTACCCCTTCCAGGTCCGCCTCCTCGACCACGCCGGTGACACGGTCGGCGCCCCGTTGACCACCTTTGTGGTCTACGTGTCACCCGCCGCCGTCTCCGCCATGCGGGCGCCCCAGCCGGGCACGGGTTTCCCCCGCCTCGACGTGGCCCTGTCCGTGCCCGTGCACGCGGCGCCCAGTCTGGCCGGCAACGGTCAGCCCGCTCGCCTGCCCCCCTCGGCGTCGGCGTCGGCGTCCGCTCTGGCCGCCGTGCTCACCAACCACAGCACCGTGCCGGTCACCCTCGATGCCACGGCCCAGACCCTCGACGCGCTGGGCGCCGGGAGCAGCACCGACCGGGCCACCTTGGCGGCGCTCGGCGCCCTGGCCACGGGCGGAGCCGACGAGGTGGCGGCGGCCACGTACGCGTCCGTGTCCCTCCCGGGGTTGATCGGCGCCGGCCTCGGCTCGGAGGCCACCTCCCAGATCACCGAAGGCGCGGCCGCGCTCATGGCCAACCTGCACCGGCCCCCGGCAACCGGGGTGTGGACCGTGAACGGGCCGCTCGACCAGACCACACTGGAGAGCCTGACGGCGGCGGGAGTCAGTCGGCTGGTCGTCCCCGGCAGCGACCTGTCCGCCGTTCCGGACGCCTACGCCCAGACGACGCTGGCGGCACCCACCGAGCTGGCCACCCGGGCGGGGCCGCCGCTGCGGGTCGTCGAAGCGGACGCCGCCCTCTCCAGCCACTTCACCAACGGTGGGGACACGGTCCTGGCTGCCAACCAGCTCCTCGCCGAGCTGTCCATGATCCAGTTGGAGACCCCCGGCGAGAGCCGCGGGGTGGCGGTGGTCCCGCCGGCGTCGTGGACGGGGAGCGCGCCGTTCCTCGCCGTGGTGCTCAGCGGCCTGACCGCCAACCCTCTCCTCGCTCCGGTGACGACCACCAACCTGTTCTCGGCCGTGCCGCTGGCCAGCCGCTCCTCCTCGCCCCTGCAGCGCACCCTGACGGCCAGCCGCCCCAACGCGTCGTTCCCCGACCCCGGCCTCATCCGCTCTGCCAGGGCCGCTGTGGACGCCGTGGGATCGATCTTCCCCGGCGACCGGGCCCGGGTAGCCACCCTGCACCGCCAGGTCCTGACCAGCGAGGCCGACGACCTCTCCCCCGCCCAGCGCGACCTGGCGGCGGGGACGGTCACCGCGGCGCTGGCCGGGCTGCGACGCCACGTGACCCTGCCCGGCTCGTCGTCGATCACCCTCACGGCGCGCGACGGGGGGGTGCCCATCACGGTGGTCTCCAACGGGGAACCGGGGGCCCAGATCCGGCTGCGGCTGAGCAGCGACAAGTTGAGCTTCCAGGCGTTCAGCCCGGCGGGCGGCCACTGCTCGGCACCGGCCACCGGCGTCGAGGTCTGCGACCTGGCGCTGGGGAGTGAGGCCACTACATTGAAGGTGCCGGTCGTGGCCCGAACCAGCGGCGTGTTCTCCCTCAACGTGTCCGTGGCTTCGCGCGACGGAACGGTGAAGCTCAGCGACACCCGCGTCACCGTGCGCTCCACGGCGTTCTCCGGTGTCGGCGTGATCCTCATCGTGGTGGCCGCCCTCGCCCTGGCCTACTGGTGGGTGCGCAACATCCGCCACGGGCGCCGGGCCCGGGACCTGATCCCCGCGGGCGTCGACGGCCGCCAGACCATGGAGAAGGCCGGCGGCGGGGTCCACGAACCCGCCGAACCCGATCCCGATCCCGCACGCCCCGCCCAGGTGCGCATCGGCGGCGGTCCTGGAAACGGGAACGGGGACAGGAACGCGGCGACGCCTCCTGGGGGTGACGGCGATCGTTCTTCGTGGCTCGACGACGACCCGGTGATCGCCGACTTCTTCTCATCCCCGCCGCCCGTCTACCCCCCGCAGGGGCCTGGCCCACCCCGAGGCTCGTGAGCGCTCGGGCCTGCCTGTAGCGTTGGGCAGGACGAGACGTCACCATTCGTGGGGTATCTCGGTCCTAGTTCTGCACCGCCATCAAGGGGGAACATGTCCGGCATCCGCTTGGTCACCGACAGTGCCTGTGACCTGACCGACGAACTGCTCGCCGAGCTCGGGGTGGGCATGGTGCCGTTGTCCATCCGCTTCGGATCCGAGGAGCTGGTCGACCGGGTGGAGCTGTCCACCAAGGAGTTCTGGTCCCGGGTGGCCGAGGCGTCGACGTTGCCGGAGACGGCGGCTCCGTCGCCCGGGGCGTTCGTGCGGGCGTTCGAACGCATGGCGGACGAAGGCGCGGAGGGTGTCGTGTGCATCAACCTGTCGTCCAAGCTGTCCGCCACCATCGAGGCCGCCCGCCAGGCGGCCCGCGAGCTCGAGGGGCGCCTGGCAGTCCGCGTCGTCGACTCCGAGAGCGTGACCATGGGTGAGGGCCTGGTGGTGGTCGAAGCGGCGCAGCGCGCGGCCGGTGGTGCCGGGCTCGACGATGTGGTGGCGGCGGCAGGCGACGCGCTGCGCCGCATGAAGGTCTACGGGGCGATCGACACGTTGGAGAACCTCCGCAAGGGTGGCCGCATCGGCGGTGCACAGGCTCTCCTCGGTTCTCTGCTGTCCATCAAGCCGGTCATCGAGGTGCGCGCCGGGGTGGTCGAACAGGAGTCCAAGCAGCGCACCCGGGCCCGCTCGCTCGAGTATCTGGCCGGCAAGGTGAAGGCCGCCGGACCCATCGCCCGCCTGGCCGTGTCGGGCGCCGACGCCCCGGACCTGGACAAGTTCCTCGACCTCCTGGACGGCGTCCACCCGACCGAACGCCTCCTGCTCGGCGACATCGGACCGGTGATCGGCACCCACGCCGGCCCCCGGGCCATCGGCGTGGCCTGGTTGCCCGCAACCGCCTCCGGCACCGCGTAGCAACCACCGGCTCGGCCGCCGGCCCCAGAGGCGGCGGAGCGATTTCCCTCACCACCCGGCCCCCGCTTGGCCAGACCCTGCACCGGTTGGGGGGGTCCCGCGGGGTACTCTCGGGTTCCGTGTCCGCCCCCGACGCCTCTGCCCTGACGGACGGCGAACGTCAGCTCGGCGGCCGGTACCGGTTGGTGCACTACATCGCCAAGGGCGGCATGGCCGAGGTGTGGGAGGGCTACGACGCCGTCCTCAGCCGACCGGTGGCCGTCAAGATCCTCCTGGCCCACCTGGCGACCGACAATCTGGTCCTCGAGCGGTTCCGTCGCGAGGCTGTCACCGCCGCCCGCCTGGCCCATCCGGGCGTCATCGCCACCTACGACACGGGGGTCGATCACGGCACCGCGTGGATCGTCATGGAGCTGGTCCGGGGGCGGACCCTCCGGCACCTGATGACCGAGCACGGGCGCATGGACCCGGCGCTGGCGGTGAGGATCGCCGGCCAGATCACCGATGCGCTGGCCCACGCCCACAAGGCGGGCCTGGTGCACCGTGATGTCAAGCCGGGCAATGTCCTCCTCTGCGACGAGGAGGGACTGGTGCCCAGGGCCAAGGTCACCGACTTCGGGATCGCCAAGGCCACCGAGAGCCTGGGCCTCGACCTGACCAGGACGGGGATCGTGCTGGGCACCCCCAAGTACCTGAGTCCCGAGCAGGTGGAGGGAATCGAGCCCGATGCCCGGGCCGACCTGTACTCGCTTGGCGTGGTGATCTTCGAGATGCTGACCGGCCAGCCACCCTTCTCGGGGCCGACCGACATGGCCACCGCCCTGTCGCACCTGCGGGACCCACCCCCGCACGTGTCCGATCTGCGGCCGGACATCCCCGAGGAGATCGACGAGATCGTCGATGGCCTGTTGGTCAAGGACCGTGAGCAGCGGACCCCCTCAGCGGTCGCCCTCCGCCAACAGTTGGCATCCGCAGCCCGCCACCTGGGCGCTGGTCAGGGCCAGGGGGCCAACGGTGCGGCGACCGACCCGGCGCGTACGCCGGTCATCTCCGGGGGCGTCGGCACCGGCACCGCGCTGCGCTGGTCCAACGGGTCCACCCACGCCGATGTCGCCCCCCGCCGGTCGTCCGACTGGGGCCCACCGGCCACAGCGGCGCGTGCCGCATCGTCGGCGCGCCAGGACTCCGGTGTTGGTGTCACGCCCGTGGCCGGTACGCCTGTGGCCGGTGTTGGTGTCATGCCTGTGGCCGGCCGGACGCCAGGGACCCGTGACGATCGGGCCACAAGGGTCGAGCCGGTCCGGCGGCCCGGCCCGGCCCGCCGGGTCGCCACCTCGCCCGCTTCCCGTGATGATGGTGGCCGCACCGCCCCGCCCCGACGGCCCCGACGCGGTCCTGGCGTGGTGGTGGCCGCTCTGGTGGTGATCGGAGCCGTCGTCATCGGCGTGCTGTTCGCCCAGGGCCGGGGCACCCCCACTACGACGCCAGGGACACCGGCATCGGGGGGCAAACCGATCGCCATCACCGATGCGACCGAGTTCCTGCTCGGCGGCCACCCCGACAACGTCAAGGAGCTCGCCAACCTCTACGACGGCAACCCGGCCACGGCGTGGTCCACGGTCCTCTACACCAACTCCACGTTCGGCAACCTCTACCAGGGCCTCGGTGTCGTCCTGCAACTCGAGGGCGGACCGCAGAGCCTGCACCGGATGGTGATCACATCGCCGTCGCAGGGGTGGAGCGCCCAGGCCTACGTGGCCACCCAGCCACCGCCCGCCGGGTCGCCGCTGAGCGCCTGGGGCCATCCCGCCGGCTCGGTCGTCACCGCCTCCGGCAACGCGACGCTCAACCTCGGGGGTCGCAGCGGCGGCTACGTGATGCTGTGGCTCACCAACTTGGGACCCGTGCAGGCCTCGCTCGGGGGTCAGGCCCAGGTCAAGATCGACGAGATCGTCGTCAGCTGACCTCGTCCGACGCGTCCGACGTGTGCGAGGTGGTGATCACCGGGCCCGATGTCGACGCCCTGGCCACCCTGACGACGGTCCTGGTCGACGAGCGGCTGTGCGCCTGCGGGCAGATCATCGGCGGCGTCCGCTCGGTGTTCCGCTGGAAGGGCGAGGTGGGCGACGAGGCCGAGGCCCGGGTGGCGTTGCACACCACCGTCGACCTGGTCGACGCCATCGTGGCCCGCGTGGCCGACCTGCACCCCTACGAGGTCCCCTGCGTGCTGGCCCTGCCGGCGACCGGCGGGCAACCTGCGTACCTGGCCTGGGTGCGCGCCGAGACCCGGCGGGCCGGGCCGGCTCCCAGCTGACGCCTCTCCTGCCGTGGGCTTCCGGTGGTCAAGCGATGATCGCCTGACCAGCGAGGCATTGGGATCACCAGGCAACGTCTCAAGCGAAGGTTCGGCGGGAACCTGCGGGGCCGGGTCGATCCCCGGGTTTCGCTGGTCTCGTGGGACTGGTTCGACAGGCCACGGTGACGTACCCCAACTCATTTCCGAGACGGACCGTGAGAAGTGGGTCTCCCGTGCGTGGCTTCGGGCCAGCTTCGGGGCCGCTTCGGGGCGGCTTCGTGGTCGGGCCTCAACGTTGGTACCGATTCGCGCCGGAAACCGGCGCGAATCGGTACCAACGTTGAGGCTGAACCCGTCCGGCGGACTAACCCACACCACAGGGAGGCCCGCCGACGTTGTCCACCGCCGGGGCTGCTGTCACGTGGGGAGGGGGCCCGCCTCTTCGCGGTGGTGGTCCGACGGGCCGGCGGCGGAGGGCGTCCGCCGGTTGCGACGAGCCACCAGGCCGGACCAGGCCATGGGCCAGGCGACGGCGACGGCGACGGCGATCCAGCCACTGGTTGGCACCGGGTCGATCCCGCGGCCGGTCGAGATCCACAAGGACCAGCCGATGCTTGCTCCGGCGAGCAGCCCGGTGGCGGCCCACAGGAGGTCCGAGTGCCTCCGGCCGGTCCACACCACCGCGGTTCCGATGATGGCGGGCACCACGGTGGCCGCCAGGTACGGCGTGAAGCCGACGAACGGGTACTCCCCCAGGATCAGGGCCAGGACCACGGCAAGGACCGCACCGATGGCGAGCGCCACGACGAACCGCATCAACGGCGATGGTAGTGGTCTTCGCTCCAGTCGTCCGACCAGGTCGTGCCGCTGCTACGACTCGTGAGTATGGTGGTCGGCCATGGCAGATGACCAGCCTGGAAGCGAGCCGGGGTCGGACTGGACCGTCGAGGTCGTGCACCGCATCGACACCGTGGTGGGCACGATCAGGCAGAAGACGATCCTGCCCATCACCAAGGTGGCCAGGGCGGTCGTGTTCGGCCTGGTGGCTGCCGTGGCAGGTGTGCTCGCGCTGGCTCTGACCTGCATCGTCGTGGTGCGGATCTCCGTCGCCTACCTGCCGTTCGATCCCGTGGCCCGACGGGTCTGGGTGACCTATGCCGTCCTCGGTGCAATATTCCTGCTGGGCGGAGCGTTCGCATGGCGGAAGCGCAAGCCCGCAAGACCGTAGGGCTTGCCCGATCTGGGAGTTGCCAGCGTGAGTGACCAGTTGTCGGGCGATGTTCGTGATGTCGTCATCATCGGCTCCGGACCCGCAGGCTTGACGGCGGCCATCTATACGGCGAGGGCCAACCTGGCGCCGTTGATCCTGGAAGGAGAGCCCTCCTCGACCACCGACCAGCCCGGCGGCCAGCTGATGCTGACAACCGACGTCGAGAACTTCCCGGGCTTCATCGACGGGATCATGGGGCCCGAGCTGATGGCCAACATGCGGGCCCAGGCCGAGCGCTTCGGTGCCGGCTTCGTGACGACCAAAGCCACTCGGGTTGATTTCTCGGCCCAACCGCTGCGGGTGTGGGCCAACGACCCTGATGACGGCACCGAGAAGGAGGTCCGGTCCAGGACCGTCATCGTCTCTACGGGTGCCCGGTCCCTGATGCTCGGTCTGGAGGCGGAGCGCAAGCTGCTCGGCCACGGCGTGTCCACGTGTGCCACCTGCGACGGCTTCTTCTTCCGGGACCACAAGATCGCCGTCGTTGGAGGTGGCGACTCCGCCCTCGAGGAGGCCACCTTCCTCACCAAGTTCGGCGAGACCGTGACGGTGGTCCATCGCCGCAAGGAGCTGCGGGCGTCGAAGATCATGCAGGAGCGGGCATTCAAGAACCCCAAGATCGACTTTCTGTGGGACAGTGAGGTCATCGACGTCCTGGGCGACACCAGGGTCGAAGGCGTGGCAGTCCGCGACATCAAGACCGGAGAGGAGTCGGTGCTCGATGTCACCGGGCTGTTCGTGGCCATCGGTCATGAGCCCAACACGGGGGTGTTCAAAGGTCATGTCGACATGGAAGACTCCGGCTACCTCAAGACCGTGCCGGGGAGCTCCCTGACCAACGTGGACGGCGTGTTCGCCTGCGGGGACGTTCAGGACCACGTCTATCGCCAGGCCGTCACCGCCGCCGGGTCGGGATGCATGGCGGCGCTCGACGCCGAGCGGTGGCTGGAGTCCCACGGAGTCGAAGATGACCCCTTGGCGGAGAGTCGAAGATGACCCCTTGGCGGACGACCACGTCGGCTGATCGCGGCTGACCGACGGGCAGCCGGAATGCGGTGACACCGGTTGGTTGTTGTTGCAGCCGTGGTTGTAGTTGCCAAAGTCGCCGGGAGCATCTCGGCGCAACAGGAGAAGGCGAGGACCGTGGCAAACGAGCTGACGCTGACAGACGCAACCTTCGATGAGGAGATCAAATCTTCGTCGGAGCCCGTCTTGGTGGATTTCTGGGCTGAGTGGTGTGGCCCGTGCAAGATGGTTGCCCCGGTGCTCGACGAGATCGCCTGCGACAACGAAGGCAAGCTTCGTGTCGGGAAGATCAACATCGACGAGAACCTCGAGCTGGCTCGTCGCTTTGATGTCATGAGCATCCCTACCCTGATCCTGTTCAAGGACGGGGAGCCCCAGCTTCGCATCATCGGGGCCAAGGGCAAAGGACAGCTCCTCCAGGAGCTTCACCCCTACCTGTAGGTCACTTCCGGGGATCGACTTGAGCAAGACCATCGGATGCCGGAGGCAGGAGCCAGACTGCCCAAGGACCGGGCGTCTGACGGAGCGGTCTCGGGTAGTCATCGAGGATGCTCAAGGACAGGTTCGCTGCTGTTGAGGGCCCGAGGGATTGGACCATGTGCCCCACCAGCGACGGCAACTCGTGTGCTCCCGTGATGTTTCGGACCCTTGAAGACAGATCATCCACACCTTTAACCACAGCCTGTGGACGAGGTGAAGGGGTTGCACCCTTCAGAATCTGTTTGGCCCATCTCACGGTGAGATCAATGGTCAGATCCATGGTGAGGGTGTCGCTATCAGGCGCCGAACGGCTCCTTCGAACGCTCCGGTTTCGGCTCGATCATCGCCCGGTAGATGCGCTCCAGATCCTCCAGGGTGGCGAAGTCGATCGTGACCCGACCCCGCTTCGAGCCGAGGTCCACCTTCACCCGGGTGTCGAGGTGAGCGGACAGCAGATCTTCGAGCTCGAGGATCCCCGGCGGACGAAGCTTGCCGGCCGTCTTGGTGCGGCGAGCAGCCGGGTGATGGCTGCCTTCCGTTCGGGCACGGACCGCCTCCTCCACTCCACGCACGGACATCTGCTCGGCCACGGCGCGCCGGGCCAGGGCCTCTTGGAAGTTTCGATCCGGGGTGCCCAGCAGGGCGCGTGCATGGCCGGCGGAGAGCTGGCCCTCGGCTACCAGCTTCTGGGCTGCGGACGGTAGTTGGGACAGGCGAAGCGTGTTGGAGATGGCGGCGCGGCTGCGCCCCACCCTGGTGGCCAGTGCCTCGTGCGTCAGGCCGAACTCGTCGATCAGCGCGTGGTAGGCGGCAGCCTCCTCCAGCGGGTTGAGGTCCTGGCGGTGCAGGTTCTCCACCAGCGCCTGTTCCATGCTGGCCATCTCCGACGCAGAACGTACGATCGCCGGGATCGTCGGGAGCCCGGCGCGCTTGGCGGCGCGCCACCTACGCTCGCCGGCGATCAGCTCATAGGAGCTGGTTCCTTCAGAGGTCCGGACCAGGATCGGTTGCAGCACACCCAGCTCTCGAACGGACGCCGTCAATGTCACCAGCGACTCTTCATCGAAGTGGTTGCGCGGCTGATGGCTGTTGGGTCGGATGTCTGTTACCGGTATGTCCACGAACGTGGCTGTCCTGTCCCCCATCATCTCGCTGGGGATCAACGCACCCAAGCCCCTACCCAACCCGCTGCGACGCGCCACCACTCACCTCCTTGGCCAGTTCCCTGTAAGCGATCGAACCCCGAGATGCAGAGTCGAACACGATGATCGGTTGTCCGAACGACGGTGCCTCAGAGAGGCGCACGGTCCGGGGGACGACGTTGCGGCAGACCCGGGCGCCAAAGTGCTCCCGCACCTCTTTGACGACCTGTTCCGCCAGACGCGTGCGGGCGTCATACATGGTCAGGATGATGGTGCTCAGCTCCAAGGGGCCGTTCAGATTTGCCTGCACCATCCCCACGTTGCGCAACAGCTGGCTGAGGCCCTCAAGGGCGTAGTACTCGCACTGGATGGGGACGGCTACCTCACCGGCCGCCGCCAGTCCGTTGATGGTGAGCAGACCGAGGGACGGCGGGCAGTCGATGAGGATGAAATCGTAGTCATCACGGACGCTGTCCAATGCCCGTCGTAGGCGCAACTCGCGACTGAACACCGGGACGAGCTCGATCTCGGCACCGGCCAGGTCGATGGTGGCGGGCAGGATGAAGAGGTTCCGCAGCGTGGTGGGTTCTATGACGTCCTCGGCAGGGACATCGTGAAGGATCACGTCGTAGATGGACGATTCGAGGCTACGCGCGTTGATGCCGAGCCCCGTGGTGGCATTGCCCTGAGGGTCCAGGTCCACGACCAGGACCGGATAGCCCAGCTCTGCGAGTGCCGCTCCCAGGTTGACAGCTGTCGTCGTCTTTCCGACGCCGCCCTTCTGGTTGGCGATGGCGAGGATCCGGGGGAGGGGGTGGTTGGAGCCCGGATGCGGTTCCCGCGAAAACACCGGGGCGCCTGGGCCGATGGCCGCAGGGGGGTCCGGGGCTTCGCCGCCCCCGCTGATGTCTACCAGGGCGTCGGCGATCCGCCCCTCGGGGGAGCGGGTATCAGCCATCGGCTCGGCCACCGGGCGGGTACCGGGGGCGGCGGTGCCAGCAGCAGGAAGAGCGTCGCCAGGGGAAGATTCCTGCTCCTCCTCCACGCCTTGTCCCGTCACTGCGGCCTGGTCCTGACCGGGAGGCCGAGTGGCAGGCTCCTCGTCCTCGCTCGGTCCGGAGGTGGGCGCCTTCTCGCCTGGGGAGGGGGGACGATCCTCGGTACGCAGCTGCTGGAAGATGGAGGCGGCCCGAGCGCGCAGCTCCTCTGGATCGGTCATCCTTCCCACCTTGGTCGAGAGTCGGCAGCAAAGCAAGGACCCTGGACCGGAAGTTGAGGGTTTTCGGGCGAGAACGCCCATCAGTTCGGTGTTCGGTCTCTTGGGTGTTCATGCCCGACGCTCGGCGATCTCCGGTCATCCTACGTTTCACGTGAAACGGGATGGTGGACGGAGCGCACGTTTCCTGACCGCCACCCCGTCGGTGCCTGAGAGGGGGCTCCCCTGGTTCTCAATCGTTCGTAGGTGCTTCTTGGCCGACGATCACGTGGCGGGATGGTTCTCGGGCGCCGTGATGCCCGGTCCGGGCGGTCTCCGGCGCAACGCTGTCCGAGGCCCTCGATCCCCGGGCGCATCCCGGTATCCGTCCTGCTGCAAACGTTGACTCTCGGCTATTCGAAGCTCGGCGCCCATTCCAGCGCCGACCCAGACGCGAGGGGGGTTGGGACTGAGCGGGGTGCATTCCGGGGTCTGGCTGTTTCACGTGAAACGTGGCCCGGTCGTCACTGAGGAGGAAGGCGCGCCCCCGGTTCCTTGCGCCCCCGGGTCTCAGGCGCCCCACGTCAGGCGCCCCACGTCAGGCGCCCCACGTCAGGCCCCCACGTCAGGCGCCCCACGCACCCCTGCTCCTGCACACGTCGGCGGGGGCCGACCGAGAACGCCTCACGGCCCTGAAAGCGGCAGATCAGAACAGCGGGTTCTTGGCGGGAACCCCCACCCGTCGCGGGAAGCGCTCCGGGCACAGCGCGTGTTGGCGAAGCTTCTGCAGGGCGACAGGATCGATGCTGGCCCGTTCACGCACGAGGCCCAGGAGGGCCAGGCCGGCGTCCGGCCAGCGGGCGTCGTCCCCACCGGGAGGGTCGGTCACCACAAGGTGGCCGCCGGGGGCCAGGAACGGGGACCCGCACTCCGCAGTCGCCGCCGGCGTCCCGAACGCCCGGGCCACAACCAGCGGACATTGGTGGCGCAACGGACCTCGGCCGGCTCGCTCGGCTCGGTCCCCGAGCACGCTCACCCGTCCGGTCCATCCCAGGCGGGCCACGGCTCCCCGTAAGAACGTGGCCCGCAGGTCCCGCCCGTCGAGGAGCAACCACTCGGTCGTCGGCCAGGCTGCGGCCATGACCAGCCCGGGCAGGCCGCCGCCGCTGCCCAGGTCGACGATGGTCCCCCGGGCCGGGCGGTCCACCGCCTGGCACAGGGCCAGGCTCCGGTCGATCTGGGGGTCTACCGGACCGGGGCCAAGATGACCCAGCCGGCGGGCGCCGTCGAGGACGTCACGGACGCGGTCGCGGAGATCAGCGCTGAGCAGGTCGGTCACGGAGAAGGCCGGCCGCTGTTCGCGGGGTTTCGCCTGGAGCGTGTGGCGATCAGTCAGCCTGGGGCAGGATGACGACGCGCCGACCTGCGTCCTCACCCTCCGAAACCGTGCTGACGCCCTCGACCTCGGTCAGGGCGTCGTGGACCACCTTGCGGTCAGGAGCACTCATCGGGTCCAGGGCCTTGCGGACCCCACTGCGCCGAACCTCCTCGGCGACCTGGAGCGCGAAGCGGGTCAGGGCCTCGGAGCGCTTCTTGCGGTAGCCGCTGACGTCAACGTGGATCCGTCCGTTGCCGGCACCCGTCCTGCGTTGCACGACCGTGCGGGTCAGGTCCTGTATGGCCAGCAGGGTGGCGCCCTTGGGCCCGATCAGCATGCCCAGGTCGTCGCCGCTTAGGGCAAGGTCCAACGTGTCCTCGTCGGGCTGGGTGCTGACGATGTCGGCCGAGACGCCGAACTCCTGCACCAACCCGCGGAGGAACTCCTCGGCCACCCTGCTCTGCTCGTCCAAGGACACGTCCACCTCGTTACCTTCCCCTCTGGTCGATCCACGGTCGGTGTTGCGCGCAGGGTTGCGCTTCGGACGACTGGCGAGGGCCGCCTCGGCAGGTTCTGCGTCGTCCGGAGATGCACGGTCAACCTCGGCGGAGCCGTTGGCATCCGGGGAGGCAGTGCTCTTGGTGGCGGTCCGAGAGCGCCGGCGGGCTGCGGTCGGCCTCGGGTCGTCGCCGGGCTGCGCTGCGGGGACATCGGTGTCGGTCTCGGTGTCATCGCCGGCCGCCTCGGCTCCCTTGGGGGCCCCGGATGCCTTGGGGCTGCGGCCCCGCCGCCGCCGCTCGTCCTTGGAGCGTGGTGCGACGGGACGAACCCTGGCGCGGACCCGGCCCTCGGACCTCAGGCGGCCGAACAACCCCAGCCTGGGCTCTTCCATGACCTCGAACTCGGCGTCCTGCTCGTCGACTCCGAGCTCGTCGAGCGCTGCTTCCTTCGCATCATCGATCGTACGCCCTGTTGTCTCTACCCATTCCATGCTCAGCGACCCCGTCGCTTTCTGTTCGTGCCCCCGCGGGCACCCGTTCGCCCTGAGCCGGCGCCGGTGCGGGATGGCTTGGCACCTTGGCCGCCGTTGTTGGTCGGCTTGTTCCGCGAACCGTTCTGGCCGTTCTGGCCGTTCTGGCCGTTGTGCCCGGTGACGCCTGTGCCGCCCTTGACCGGGGCGCCGTTGCCCTTGGCTCCCGGACTCCCCTTGGCCGGCGGACTCCCCTTGGGTGCAGGGCCCTTGGCTTGCCCGTTGGGCCGAGACGCGCCATGGGTCGACTTGCCCTGGCTGCCCGGCTTGCCCGGGCCATGTGGCTTGGTCTGCCCCCCCGACTTGGCCTGCCCGCCGTCGCCGGCGATCGCCTTGCGCTGCGCCTGTTGCTCGGCGGCGTTGGCCAGCAGCTTCTGAAATCGGCTGCGTGGTGCTGGCGGTTCCTTGGCGGGAGACTTGGTCGGGCGACCCTTGCCCTTGCTCTGATCGTCGAGCTCCTTGGTGTGGGCCTCGACCTCGATGACCTCTTGGGCCACCAAGGCCTTGACCTTGGGGTCGTAGCGGTACATGGCGCTCTGTTGGGCGATCCGGCAGAGGTTGGACATCCCGTAGTAGAGGACGACTCCGGCCGGAAAGTTGATGCAGAAGATGCCGAAGACCAGCGGCAGGAACTTCATCAGCTTGGCCTGGGGGTTGTTGGCCTGCGCAGGGTTTCGCGACATCATCTGGGCCATCTGGGCGTACCCGGTGCCGATCATGATGAGCACCAGGATGAAGAAGGGGACCGCGGCGAGGAACGATGCGTGCCCGTGCAGGGCGCTCTTGGCCAGGTCCATGCCGAAGGCGTCGATATGACCGCCTGCACGGACGATGTCCTTGTACATCTGCGTGTTGGGCGAAAGGTACTGGGGCACCGATACATGGTTCACCTGGTGGCTGAGCCCGTCGATGACCCGGAACAGGGCGAAGAACACCGGCAGGGGCAGGATCGACGGCAGGCAGCTGCCGAAGGGGCTGACGTTGTGCTGCTTGAACAGGTCCATCTGGGCGGCTGCGAAGGCCTGGCGGTCGTTCTTGTGCTGCTCCTGCAGCTTCTTGAGTTGCGGTTGCAGCTTCTGCATGGCCAGCATCGAACGGGTGGTCTTGAGCGTCAGCGGCGAGATGATGATCATCCACACCACGCCGAGGATCAGGATGGCGATGCCGTAGTTGGGGACGATGCTGTAGAAGAACGCCAGCACCGAGGCGATCGGCTTGGCGATCGGGCCGATGACGCCGCCGCCGAAGCCATTGTTGTTGTTCGCCGGCGCGGCGGCGAGGGTTGCGACCAGGTGGAACATCACTGAATCCTCATTCCGGAACGGGATCGGCCCCGAAGGACCCAAAAGGATGGCACCGGCCGAGCCGGCGAACGGTCAGGCCGAGCCCGCGGGCGACGCCGTGGCGGGCCAGGGCCTGAGCGGCGAACTCAGAACAGGTTGGGGTGAACCGACAAGGCGAGACGTGCCCGGCCCGGCCCAGCTGGTAGAGGCGGATCAGCCCGACCACGACCCGGGAGGCTCTCGACGGATGAGCGGGGTCGGCGTCGGACGGCGCAAGATCAGGAGCGAGCGCCATCAAGCTGGCGGCGGGTGCCGATGCCATCAGCGGCGCCCCGGGGTCTGACCAGGCAGGGTCTGACCAGGCAGGGTCTGACCAGGGTGGCGGGTCCTGGTGGAGTTGGCAATCGCTTGAGGCACCATGGTCCGAAGCTCGTCGTAGGAGGATAGGGCGGCGGGGGGGCTGACACCGATCAGATACGCACCGGGAGGGAGCTCGTGAGCGACTTCCCGGACGATCATGCGGAGCCGGCGCCGTAGCCGGTTACGGACAATGGCGGGACCTACGCGCTTTCCGATGGCATAAGCCACACGAGGAGGCTCCGTCGGCTGCCCTGGGACCCAGGATACCGTGATCGGACCCGCCCTACCACGGCGCCCCCTCTTCAAGGCATCGAAGGTGGCCTGGCGGTCCACCCGCCAAGGAGCGTGACGAGGCGTCATCGGGCTCCGCCGTGGTTCCGGATCGCCGACGGGCAGGAGGTTGCGACGTTCGCTGCTGGTAGAGCGGCGGGTGCTAGGCCGACAGCCGCTTGCGGCCCTTGAGCCGGCGCGACTTGATGATGGCCTGCCCGGCACGATCCGACATCCGGTGCCGAAAGCCATGGCGCTTTGCCCGCTTCCGGTTGTTGGGCTGGAATGTGCGCTTCATCTCTGGTCTCCTCGGTGCGATCGTCGACGGCGGCCAGCGAAGGACGGGATCGTGGTCCCGGAGGGCGATCCTAGGCCACAGCCGGTCCTCCCGCCAGACGCGCCAGTGCAGGTGGGAGGCCCGGGGCTCCCCCAGACGGCAGGGTCACCCCAGGTCCGGGATCGCTGTGGAACCACTTGCGCGGCAGCGCACCATCTCCCGCTGTTCGCAGCCCTCTTCGCCCTTCGGCCGCGCAAGTGGTTCGCAGTCCCTAACCTCGTCGCGGTGAGCGCACCCGGGCTGCCCGCCCCGTCCGGGGAGCTTGACCCCAACCCGCCGTCGATCCGCAGTCCCGGCCTGGCCGGCTTCTCCGCCGTCGGCTTCCTGGCCGGCGGGGCCGTGGTGGGTTCCCTCCTGGCGGGCACGGTGGCGGCGTTCACCGGATCGACCACCTCCTCGGGCACCACCCTGGCCGGTGAGATCGGCCTGTGGGTGGGGATGGCCGGCGCCGCCGTCTTCGTGTCCCGGCGCTTCGGCTCGCGGTCGCTTCGCCGCGACTTCGGGCTGGCCATCACCTGGCGCGACCTGTGGCCCGCAGCAGCGGTGGCCCTGGTCGTCGGTCTGGTGGTCACCAACGTGGTCGCCGCCGCGTTCAGCGGGACCCGCTTCGCCGGGACCAACACCGGGCTCATCACCGGCCAGAAGCACAACGGCGTGGGTTTTGCGGTCATCACCATCATCGTCGCGGTGGGCGCACCGTTCTTCGAGGAGCTGTACTTCCGGGGTGTGCTGCGCACTGCGCTGGCCAGCCGGGTGGGACCGCACGCCGCTGTGTGGATCCAAGCGGCCGTGTTCGGGCTGCTGCACTTTCAACCGTCCGGTGGCTGGGGGAACGTGTCGGTCATCATTATCGTGGGCGCGCTTGGCGTGGTGCTCGGCTACACGGCCAGAGCCACCCGACGCCTCGGTCCCGGCATGATCGCCCATGGCTTGTTCAACACCGTGCAAGTCGCCATCGTCCTGACGAGCTGAGAGGTTCCCTCCCGGTATGTCCCTTCCTTCCGCAACGTCGGCTGCCCTGAACGATCGAGGTGCGATCCACCAGGTGCTGATCAGCCTGGGGGTGGGCGACTCCGCCGCCCACACCATCCAGGTGCTCACCGACGGACCGCTCCGGGTGTTGCTCATCGTCGTCGTGGCCTTCGCGGTGAGCAGGCTGGTGGGCCGGGCGTCCAATCGGCTGGTGCGGTCGCTGCGCCACGTCTCCCCCCTGGTGCGGACCACGGAGCGGGCCGCGGACCGTGCCCAGACCCTGGCCGGGGTGATCGCCTCGATCCTGCGGGCCTTCATCTGGATCATCGCCGGGCTCACCATCCTGGGCGAGCTGGGCATCAAGCTGGCGCCCTTCGTGGCCACTGCCACCGTGGTCGGTGCCGCTGTCGGCTTCGGTGCCCAGACCCTGGTCAAGGACTTCCTCTCCGGCCTGCTGATCCTGGCCGAGGACCAGTACGGGGTCGGCGACAACGTGACCATCGTGTCCTCCAAGACCACCGGCACGGTGGAGAGCGTCAACCTGCGGACCACCCGCATCCGGTCGCTGGACGGAATCGTCTGGTACGTCCCCAACGGTGACATCCGCGCCGTCGGCAACAACACCGAGGGCGACAGCCAGGCCCTGGTCGACCTCGTCGTGCCTCACGGCACCGATCTGGCCGAAGCCGGACGCCTGGCCGACGAGGCGGCGTCGGGGCTGGTCGCCGAGGACCTGTGGAAGACCCAGGTCTCCGGGCCGCCGACCTTCGGTGGGGTCACCGACGAGGACCACCAGGGCATCACGTTGCGGGTCGGGGTTGCCACCAAGCCGGGCCAGGATGCTCCGGTGGCTCGCCAGATCCGCCTGCGGATCCTCGAGGCGTGGCGGACGGCGGGGATCACCGCCTGGGACGACGGGCCTGTGCCCGTCCCCGCCCTGGTCGGCGCCCAGCACCACGGCGGGGCCGCCGAGGACGGCCTTGCCGCGGACGGGGCGGCGGGCCCGACTGGTCCGCCGACGCCGCGGGCCTCCGTCGAACCGCCCCGAGGGGTCGGGGCCCCGGCCCCCAAATCCTGAGTGATCTGGTCGCCTATTGGGCTCCCGAACGGTTAACGTGGCGGCACGAACCGAAGGAGAATCCATGGCTCTACAACTGGGCGATGAAGCCCCCGACTTCACCGCTGAGACATCGGAAGGGACGATCTCGTTCCATGAGTGGCTTGGTGGCGGATGGGGGGTCCTGTTCTCCCATCCCAAGGACTTCACGCCCGTGTGCACCACGGAGCTCGGAGCGGTGGCAAAGCTCAAGGACGAGTTCGCCAAGCGCAACGCCAAGGTGATCGCCATAAGCGTGGACAGCGTCGAGTCCCACAAGGGCTGGATCCCCGACATCAACGAGACCCAGGACACGACGGTCAACTTCCCGATCATCGCCGATCCCGACCGCAAGGTCGCTGATCTCTACGGGATGATCCACCCCAACGCCGGTGACACCGTCACCGTGCGATCGGTCTTCGTCGTCGGACCCGACAAGAAGGTCAAGCTGATGATCACCTACCCGCAGAGCACGGGCCGCAACTTCGCAGAGATCCTCCGGGTCCTCGACTCGTTGCAGCTCACCGCCAACTTCCAGGTCTCCACCCCTGCCGACTGGCAGGAGGGTGAGGACGTGATCATCGTCCCCGCAGTCTCCAACGACGCGGCCAAGGAGAAGTTCCCCAAGGGTTGGAACGAGGTACGCCCCTACCTGCGCCTCACCCCTCAGCCCAACCGCTGAGCTCGGGAGCCCGGGGCGGTGCCGGTGCCCCGCGGGGGGCGGTACCGCCTGGTCCGAGGTGATGAGACCGGCGTATCATCTTTCAGACCCCGAGAAGGAGCAACACATGAGCAACGCCGTCATCGTCGACGCCGTGCGGACCCCGGGCGGGAAGCGCAACGGGAAGCTCTCCGGTTGGCACCCCGTCGATCTGGCCGCCGAGACCCTGCGGGCTCTCGTCGAGCGCAACGACCTCGACCCCGCTGAGGTCGAGGACGTGATCATGGGCTGCGTGATGCAGGTCGGGGCCCAGGGGCTCAACGTTGGCCGCAATGCCGCGCTGGCCGCCGGATTCCCCGAGTCCGTGGTCGGCACCACCATCGATCGTCAGTGTGGCTCGTCGCAGCAGTCCATCCACTTTGCCGCTCAGGGCGTCGCCGCCGGTGCCTACGACGTCGTCATCGCCGCCGGAGTGGAGGTCATGAGCCTCGTGCCCATGGGAGCCAGCATCGTCAGCGGCCTCGGCTTCCCCTTCGGCCCCCGGGTCGGCCTGCGCTACCAGCCGGCCGGCGGCCTCGTGCCCCAGGGCATCTCCGCCGAGATGATCGCCGATGAGTGGAACCTGTCCCGCGAGGATCTGGATCGCTTCGGCGCACTCAGCCAGGAGCGGGCCGCGCGCGCCACCGCCGAAGGCCGCTTCGAGGGGCAGATCCTTCCGGTCAGGCAGGTCGTCAAGGACACGGAGGCGGGCAACCTCATCGGATCGGATGACCTGGTGACCGCTGACGAAGGCATTCGCCCCGGCACCACCCCCGAGATCCTGGCCAACCTGAAGCCGGCGTTCAAGGCCGACGGCAAGGTGACGGCCGGCAACTCGTCACAGATCACCGACGGGGCGTCCGCCGTCCTGATCATGAGCGAAGAGCGCGCCGCTGCTCTGCGCATCACCCCCTGGGCTCGCTTCCACGCCTTCTCGCTGGCCGGCGTCGACCCCGTCACCATGCTCACCGGCCCCATCCCGGCGACCGCCAAGATCCTCGAGAGGGCCAAGATGACCATGGACGACATCGATGTCACCGAGATCAACGAGGCCTTCGCCTCCGTCGTCCTGGCCTGGGAGAAGGAGCACCACCCGGACATGGACAAGGTCAATGTCAACGGTGGCGCCATCGCCCTCGGCCACCCGCTCGGTTGCTCGGGGACCAGGCTGATGACCACCCTGCTCTACGAGTTGGAGCGCACCGGTGGCCGCTACGGCCTGCAGACCATGTGTGAGGGTGGTGGCATGGCCAATGCCACCATCATCGAGCGCCTGGGCTGAGACCGCTGATCATCCCCAGGTTGTGGACAAGTCTGGGGAGAGAGATGACATCGCTGTAACTTCACCTGCCGTCCAGGTCCCGTCCATGCCGCGGCTCAGTGCCACCTGGTGGAGGTGATGAACCCGAAGATGATCAGGCCCAGCCCGGCCAGCAGGTACACGTTGGACGGCGACGAGGGCAGCACACCCAGGTAGTTGAGGATGATCGACAGGACGCCCAGGCCGAAGAAGGCCAACATGATGGTCGGTACCCACCACGGGCTCGGCCTGCGCGCCTCCTGGGAGGTCGGAGGGGTGTAGCGCCCGGTTGCCTCACGGGCGTACTTGGCGGTGCCGGTACCCGCCGTGGCGCTTCTCGAGGTCGCGGCCCGGTTCGCGGTCTTGGCCGGGCGATTCGGGCGAGTCCCCTTCGGTGTCGCCCGTCCCGGTGCGTCCTTGGTGCGTCGCGCCATCGCGCCGAGACTAGGCGATGGGCGTTTCACCCAGCAGGGCGGGGCGTCGCCCTGCTGGGCCCGACCCCGCAGAGGGGCAGAGATGGACCTCCGGTAGGCTCGCCTCTCGTGGCCCGGGTCCTCGTCATCGACAACTACGACTCGTTCGTCTACAACCTGGTGCAGTACCTGGGGGAGCTGGGCGCTGAGCCGATCGTTCGCCGGCCGGGCGACATCGACCGGGCGGGGCTCGCCGACCTGGCCCCCGACGGGCTGCTCATCTCCCCGGGACCGGGGCGGCCCGAGGATGCCACCACGTCGCTCGACCTGCTGGAGGCGGCCGCCGGGCGGATCCCGGTGCTCGGTGTGTGCCTGGGCCATCAGTGCATCGCTGTGGCGTTCGGGGCGGCCGTCGTGCGGGTGCCGGTCATGCATGGCAAGACGTCGCAGATCGCCCATGACGGGCGGGGCGTGTTCACCGGCCTGCCCGATCCGCTTGTGGCCACCCGCTACCACTCGCTGGCCGTCGACGAGGGGGCGGGCCGCTCGCTGGCCGGCGCCGGCGACCTGGAGGTGACGGCGTGGGCCACCGACGGCACCATCATGGGCATCCGGCACCGGAGCCTGGCCATCGAAGGGGTGCAGTTCCACCCCGAGTCGATCCTCACCGAGGGAGGCCACCGGCTGGTGGCCAACTGGCTGGTGGCCTGCGGGCAGCCCGGCGCCATCGCCGCCGCCGGCCCGGCGGCCGACCGCCAGCGGCTGCCAGCCTGAACGCTCACCCGCGCCAATCAACGAGGGATGGAGCTCGTCGGTATCGAGCTTGAGCTTGGCGTCGTCGACGAGGGCGGAGGGTTCGTCGAAGGTGCGGTGGGAGGCGCCGTGAACTGACCGATGGTGACCGTGACCGTCGAGCCGTTGGCCACGCTGGCCCCCGATCCCGGTGACTGGGCGATGACCACACCGTCCTGGCTCGACGTGGTGACCGCGGCGGTGGTGAAGCTGCTCTTCAGCCCTGCGCTCGACAGCTTGGCCGCCGCCTGGGACTGGCTCTCCCCGGAGAGGTTGGGGACGGTCACCTGCGCCGGGCCCGTGGACACGTAGACGGTGACGGTGGATCCGGCGTCGACCATGGTGTTCGCCTGGGGGCTGGTGCGGGTCACCTCGCCGGCCGGGACGCTGTTGGACGCCTCTGAGGCCGAGGTGGCCACCAGGCCGAGGCTGCCGAGCTTGTTGCCGGCCACCGACGGGCTCTGTCCCTCCAACGATGGAATGGTGACCTGGGTCTTGCCGCTGGAGACCAGCAGGGTGACCACGGTGCCCTGCCCCTGGAGCTGGCCCGCCGGGGGCATGGTGGAGATCACCGTCCCCGAAGCCACGGTGTCGGAGGCCTGCGGGGTGGGGTTCACCTTGAACCCCGCTGCCGTGAGGATGTTCGTCGCCTCATTGGCGGACTTGCCGGCCACGTCGGGCACCTTGACCTGCGTGGGGCCGGAGCTCACCACGAGCTCGATGGTGGTGCTGGTCCTGGTCTTGGATCCCGGAGCGGGCCTGGTGGTGATGACGTCGCCCTGGGAGACCTGCGAGCTCTCTGCGGTCGTCGGGTTGATCTTGTGGAACCCGGCCCGGTTGAGCTCGGAGGTGGCGGCCGCCTGGGGCATGCTGACGATGTCGGCAGGCACCACTCGGGAGGGTGCCGAGCCCCACCAGCCCAAGGAGCGGCCGAGGAAGAACACCAGCACGCCGAGCACGGCCAGCAGGGCGATGAGCAGGGCCACGTAGCGGCCGGTGTGGGACGCATCCTCAGGCGGGACCTCGTCGATCCTCTCCTCGGTCACCACGGCGGGAGGCAGCCCAGTGGGAGGCAGCACGGTGGGAGCGACCACGGTGGGAGGCAGCACGGTGGTGGGCGAGGCAACAGGGACCACCACCGGGGCCGGCAGGGCGGCGGTGACGGGCTGGCCGGCCACGAAACGCTCCAGGTCGGCCTGCAGCTCGCCGGCGCTCTGGTAACGCTCGTCGGGGTTCTTGGCCATGGCTTTGGCCACCACGGCCTCGTAGGCGGCCGGCACCGACGGCTTGAGCTCGCGCAAGGGGACCGGGGTCTCCCGGACGTGCTTGTAGGCGATGGAGACGGGGTTCTCCCCGGTGAAGGGGGCTCGGCCGGCGACGATCTCGTAGAGGACGACGCCCAGCGAGTAGACGTCGCTGTGGGCATCGACGGGGAAGCCCTGGGCCTGCTCGGGCGAGAAGTAGGTGGCGGTGCCCATGACCGCCCCCGTCTGGGTCAGGCCTTCCTTGGCCCCGACGGCCCGGGCGATGCCGAAGTCGGCCACCTTGACCTGGCCGGAGTTGTCGATGAGCACGTTGCCGGGCTTCACGTCGCGGTGGATGACGCCCCGGCCGTGGGCGAAGTCGAGGGCGGCGGCCACATCCGCGCCGATGGCGGCCGCCCGGTGGGGATCCAGGGCGGCCTCCCGGACGACAGCGGAGAGGGTGCGGCCGTCGACGTACTCCATGACGATGCAGTAGGTCGACTCCCCCTGCCCCCAGTCGAAGATGGACACGATGTTGGGATGCGCCAGGCTGGCCGCGGCCTGGGCCTCCCGGCGGAACCGGCGGACGAACGACTGGTCGACGGACAGCTCGGGGAACAGCACCTTCAAGGCCACCTCACGGTCGAGGAGGAGGTCGCGAGCCAGGTACACCTGGGCCATGCCGCCCCGGGCGATGTGGCGGACGAGCTCGTAGCGCTCGGAGAAGATCGGTGGCGAGTTGGTGCTGGACATGGGCTTCAGAGCCTCGGGGGTTCAGGTCGACGGTCGGGAGGGCGGCGGGCGCCCGCGGTGATCATCGGGCGCTCACGGTCCGGCCTTGGTGGTCGCCGAACCGCCAGCCAGCCACGCCTGGATGACCGCCTTGGCGATCGGGGCGGCGAGGGTCCCGCCCTGGTACTCGTTGCCTGAGGGCTGGTCGGGGATGAGGACGGCCACGGCGATGGTGGGGTTGGGGTTGGGGGCGAAAGCCGCGAACCAGGCATCGATCTTGCCGGTGCCGGTCTGGGCGGTGCCCGTCTTGGCCGCCACCTGCACGCCGGGGATGGCGGCCGCCGCGCCGGTGCCCTTGGGGTCGTTGACCACCGTCAGCATGTGCTGGGTCACCTGAGCGGCCGTCTGTGGCGACGTGGCCGTCAGCCACGATGAGGGGCGGTAGGTGTCGACCGTCTGGCCCTGGGAGTCGGTGACGTGGCCCATCACATGCGGGGTCATGATGACGCCGTTGTTGGCGATGCCGGCGGTCACCAGCGCCATCTCCAGGGGTGTGGCCTGGACGTCTTGTTGGCCGATGGCCGAGTAGGCCACGGCGGGCTGGTTCTTGGCGAACGCGCTCAGCGCCGGGAACGAAGACTGGACGGCGAAGGGCAGGTCGATCGGGACCTTCTGGTCGAACCCGAAGGCGTGGGCCTCGTCGTAGAGGTTGGAGGCGCCCAGGTCGAGGCCGACGGCACCGAAGCCGGTGTTGCAGCTGACGGTGAACAGGGCAGGGAGCTGGCCGCCGCAGGTCTCCCCGGCAAAGTTGTGCAGCTGGGTGGTGGTCTGGGGCAGGGGCAGGGCCGACAGCGTCGGGTAGGTCTTGGTCGCCAGCGACGGGTTGTGGTCGTAGACGGCCGCCGAGGTGAGGATCTTGAACGTCGAGCCCGGGAACCACCGGTTGCGGTAGGCGCCGGGCGACAGCGGGTTGCCGGCGGCGGCGATCAGGGCCTTGCGGTTGGTGGTCACCTGGGTGCTGTCGTGGCCCGCCAACAGGTTGGGGTCATAGACCGGGTTGGAGTACAGGGCCACGATGGCACCGGTGCTCGGGTTGATGGCCACCACCGAGCCGACCTTGTTGCCCAGCGCGTCCTTGGCCGCCTGCTGCATGCGCTGCGAGACGGTCAGGGTCACCGCCTGGGTCCTGTCCCGGTTGGTCAGCAGGCGCCTGAGGGTGTTGAGGTTGGTGGGGACCCGGTTGTTGGCGGTGGCCCCGGTGAGGGTCTTGTCGTAGCTGCGCTCCGCCCCATCCGAGCCGTAGGTGAACGAGAAGAACCCGGTGAGCTGGGAGAACAGCGGCCCCTGGGGGTACTGGCGCACGTACTTGAACTGGTCGGTGGTCGGCTGCGAGTGGGCCAGGGTGATCCCCTCGGCGGAGACGATGTCGCCGCGTGGGGTGTCGAACTCCTTGACCACGGCCCGGCCGTTGCGGGGGTCGTGGTTGAGCGAGCCGGCCCGGACCACCTGCAGGTAGTTGAGCTGGATGAACAAGGCGACGAACAGGACGATCATCCCCGCGCCGACCAGGCGGATCTGGCGGTTCATGCCGGCATCACACCCTCACGGTCAGGGTCTGGTCGTCGGGGATGTTCGGGGGCGTCTCGGCGTCATGGGAGATGCGCAGCAGGAGGGCCACGAGGATGTAGTTGGCGATCAGCGACGACCCGCCATAGGAGACGAACGGGAGGGTGATGCCGGTCAGGGGGATCAGCCTGGTCACGCCGCCCACGATCACGAACGTCTGGACGCCGAGGACCAGGGCCAGCCCGGTGGCCAGGAGCTTGTCGAAGAGGCGTTCGCAGCGCACGGCGATGCGCAGCCCGGTGCCCACCATCAGCAGGTAGCCCATCAGCAGGGCGGTGGCGCCGAACAGGCCGATCTCGTCCGCGATCACCGCGAAGATGAAGTCGGTGGAGGCCTCGGGGATGTGGGCGGCGTTGGACTGGCCGGGACCCTCGCCGCCCACCCCGCCGGCGGCGATGGCGAACCAGCCCTGGATGATCTGGTAGCCCGAGCCGTTGGCGTGGGCCCACGGGTTGATCCACGCGGCGATGCGGGACTTGGCGTGGCCGATGACCTTGAGGGCCACGAACGCCCCGGCCCCGAACAGCCCGGCGCCGAGGCCCAGGTAGTAGGCCCGGCCGGTGGAGACCCACAGCATGCCGATGAAGAGGGCGAAGAACAGGAACGACGAGCCCAGGTCGTTTTCGGCGAAGAAGATGACCAGCGACAGGGCCCAGGCCACCAGGATGGGGGCCAGGTAGCGGGGGTCGAGGATCAGGAACCGGCCGATGCGCTTGGTGGCACGAGACAGCAGGTCGGCCCGCTCCACCAGCACCGAGGCGAAGAACACGGCCAGGGCCAGCTTGGCCAGCTCTCCGGGCTGGAAGTTGAAGCCGGCCAGGCGGATCCACAGCCGGGCGCCGTTGATGTTCTGGCCCAGGTGGGGGACCAGGGGGAGGAGCAGCGACCCGATGCCCACGAAGGCGAAGATGTAGCGATACCGCTCCAGGTCACGGGTCTTGCGGACCACAGCCAGGGTGAGGATGAACAGGGCCACCCCGATGGCGGTGAACAGGGCCTGCTTGCCGGCCTGGGCGCTGTTGAGGCGGGCGATGAACACGTAGCCCACGCCGTTGAGCAGCCCGGCGGTCGGCAACAGGATGGGATCGGCGTTGGGGGCCAGGAAGCGCATGGCCACGTGGGCGGCGAGGAGCAGGGCGAAGATGACGATGAGGAACGGGACGATGTCGCCCGGCAGGGAGCCCGCCTTGCCGAAGCCGGCCAGGATGTAGAGACCACCGGTGAGGATGACGGCCAGCACGATCAACCCGAGCTCGGTGCGTCGGCGGGCCGGGCGGCGGGTGCGGGTGGCGGCCATCATGGGATCGACGCGCCGGTGCGCGGTGCGGGGGAGAGCGCCGCAGAGTTGGCCGCCCGGGCGTTGCGCTCCTCGGTCTGCAGGTTGGCCACGTACTGGCGGGCGGAGGCCAAGCTGTCCTCGGTCTTGCCGGCGGTGAGCTCCCCCAGATGGCGGGACTCGACCTGGTTGGTGGTCACGCCGGTGCGCACGGCAACCGTCGGCTTGATCCACAGCACCCCGCCGGGACGGCCCTGGTAGATGGTCAGGTTGTTGCCGGACAGCCCCACGTAGTAGCTGGACCGGGCGTACCAGTCGATCCCACCGACGGTGATGGCGGCCACGGCCAGCAGGGCGATGACAAACGCCACCGACCGGACGGTCAGCAGCCTCTGGCGGGGCTCCCGGGCGGCCTTGGGCTCGCCTCCGGCCAGCACGGGCACCGCCCGGGTGGCGTCCACGCTGATGTCGGGCTTGGCGACGTCGCTCAGCGGGGCAACTTGGGCAATGGCCCCGCCGGCGCCCGCCCCAGCGGCGCTTGGGGGTTTCTCCTCCGCGGCGCGCCCGTTGATGACGTCGACGATGACCACGGTGATGTTGTCCGCCCCGCCCTTGGCCTTGGCCTCCTCCACCAGTTCCTGCGCCGCCTCGCCAGGGTCGGCCAGACGGCGGAGCACCGAGGCGATTCGGTCGTCGGTCACCTCCCGCGACAGGCCGTCGCTGCACAGCAGGAAGCGGTCCCCGTCGCAGGGTTCGACCACCGTCAGGTCGACGTCGACGTCGGGGTAGACCCCCAGTGCCCGGCTGAGCACGTGGCGCTGAGGGTGACGCTCGGCGTCCTCGGCGGCGATCTGGCCCTCGGCCACCAGCTCGGCCACCAGGCTGTGGTCGGAGGTGACCTGGCTCATCTGGCCTTCGCGGACCAGGTAGACCCGGGAGTCGCCGACGTGGGCGACCGCGAGGGAATCGTGGCCGTCGTCGCCGATCAGGGCCACGGCGACGAGGGTGGTGCCCATCCCGTGCATCTCCGGGTTGGCCTGGGCCCGGTCGAACACGGCCCGGTTGGCTTCCTGGGCCGCTTCCACGAGGCCCTCCGACGTCGGTGGCTGGGCCGCCGAGAACGCCGCCGCCAGCGTCTGGCACGCCACCTCGGAGGCCACCTCGCCCGCCGCATGGCCGCCCATCCCGTCGGCCACGGCGAACAGGGGTGACGCAACCAGGGCCTGATCCTGGTTGCTGGCCCGGACCAGGCCCACATCGGTCGCCGAACCGGCGCGCAGGATGGTCACCGGACGCGGCTCATCGGACCAGCTCCATGGTGGTGCGGCCCACCTTGAGCCGGTCTCCGCTGCCCAGAGGGACGGGGGCCGAGACCCTGTGGTCGTTGAGGAAGGTGCCGTTGGTGCTGCCCAGGTCCTCGACGAACAGGCCGCCATCGCGGCGGAAGACCCGGGCGTGGAGCTGGGACACGAACGTGTCCTCGGGCAACGACACCCCGCAGCCCGCGGCCCGGCCGACGGTGAGCTCGGACCCCAGATCGAAGCGTTGCCCGGCCCGCGGCGGTGGGTCGCTGATCTCCAGCTGACCGGGATCTCGCTCGGCCTCCCGGCGCTGGCGCCGCCCGGACCTGGGCGCGGGGGGCGGCGAGGGGGGGGGAGCGGCGGGCAGGGCGGTGCCGGGCGCCGGTTCGCGCAGCTCGGTCCACACGGCGCGCAGCACCCGCACGAAGAACAGGTACAATACGACCAGGAAGATGTACTTGAGGAACGTCAGGACCTGGCTGGGCACGCAGCTCAGTCCACCTCGAAGCGGACCGACGTGGCCCCGACCCGGACGTCGTCGCCGGGCCGCAGGGACTGACTCCCCGAGATCCGCACCCCGTTGACCTTGGTGCCGTTGGTGCTCCCCAGGTCGGTCACCACCCAGCCTTCCCCGCTGGCCCGGACCTCGGCATGGCGGCGGCTGACGTTGGGGTCGGCCAGCACCACCTCGCAGCCCGGCATGCGGCCGAGGACCGCCGGTCGCTCACTCAGCCCGATCTCCCGGCCGTCGGGGAGGACCAGCACGGCGCCCCCCCTCGCTGCGCCGGTGACGGCGGGCGGCACGCTCCCGGCCGGTACCTGGGCGGCTGCCGACCGGGCCGGAGCGCCGGCATCGGCTGCGGCCCGGGAGATCTCGCCATTGACCCGCATGGTGCCCGGCGTCAGGGCGTCGTCGGGATCGAGCGTGATGCGCACCGGGCCCAGGAAGCCGTAGCCCTCGCTGCGGGCGTGGTCCCGGGCCACCGAGATCAGCTCGGCGATGAGCTCGTCCTCGATGGGCAGGAAGCGATCCCGGTCGGCGGGGGACAGGCGTACGTCGAAGTTGTTGGGGGCCAAGGTGCCCCGCGGCGCGACCGTGCGGCGCAGGTCCATCTCGCGCGTCAGACGGCGTCCCACCTCGACGGGCTGCAGCCCGCTGCGGAAGGCTTTGGCAAAGGCGCCTTCGACGAGGCGCTCGAGTCGACGCTCGAAGCTGGCAAGTCCCATGGTCGGACGATGAGCGTACTCCCAGCAGGTCGGCGTCGGGATCAACCCGCTAAGATGTGCGCTCCAC
>JALYZO010000206.1 GCA_030945745.1 Actinomycetota bacterium | reverse complement strand
CTCCGAAGTGGCGTCGTCGCTGCGCAGCAGAGAGGTAGCCGAGTTGCCTGGCTGCTCCTTGTCCCGGGTCTCGCACCGCTACAGGGAAGGCTCGTTGTACGCCTTCAGACCCGCAGGGCGCCCAGGTGCTCTTCCCAGACTGGCAGTTCGACGATGCGCAGTCGATCCCGCACCTCAGGCGCGATCATCGCCGCGCTCGACCTGACGCCCCGGCCGTCCTCGTTGGCAGGTTCATGGTCAGGCCACGGACAACCTTGACCTGGACGGCCGCGTCAACCCCCGTGACTGGCTCTCGCCGGAGGGACCCCAGGCCCGTCCTTGCGACCGCACCAAGCCTCGCCGATCAGACGTGACCGAGGCACTCCCTCCCAACCACCCGCTGACCTCGCTGACCGCACCCCCGACTGGACCCTCCGACACCGCCGGTGCCCACCCCCGTCCCTTCGGCCAGATGCGCTCCCGGGGACCGTTACCTTCCGGACGCTTCGACCCCCATCCGGATGGACCGCCGGGTGATACCAGCGGGGCGCCCGTCTCCTACGCCTGCCACCAGCCTCCTCAGGGCTCTCGTCGAGCGGTACCAGGACAGGCGGGCTATCACCCCACGACCACAACAAGCCCGCTGTCTGGGGCTGGTTCCCACAACGGGCGGTAACTCATCGATCTCGCCGGTGCCGGCGCTATCCGTCTCGGCGCTTCCCACAAGATCAACTCCGGACCCAAGAACGTGACCCGACGGTGGGCCGCGGCCATCCGCTCAGCTTGGCCAGAAGCCCACGGGATCGTCTGCACCTCGTCGATGACGGGCGAACGAGCCATCGCTCTGTGGACTCCCGCTCAGATGACGTTTGGTCCGGCACCGGCGTTCTCCGGCCTCGTCAGCTCGCCCGCCCCGGTATGGACGCAAATCCTTCAAGACGCCCGCGCCGAGCTCGGCTACGACTGATCCATGAAGCCCGCTCCGATCAAGCTCTGGCGGATTCGCCGAGGTACGCGGCAAGTACGGTCCGAAAGGAAGTGATCAGAACTGTCATCACCCTTCGGCGCCGTAGTTGTTGACGACCTTGACCCCGATCCTGCCTGATTCTGGGGGGGGAATGACCCCGACTCGGTGGCGGCGAAGCGCGATCTCCTCTATGGCCTATTCGTCTTCGTCGTCCCACGCCTCGTTCCGCTTGGCGACCTGCTGCCGCCAGTTCTCGGCGGCCTCCTCGGTGGGGTAGGGCCCCATCCGGTCCATCTCGTTGCACTCGTCGTGCGTCTCGACCTTCTTGTGCTTGAAGCAGTAGTACCACTGCCCGTGTGCGTCGCCGAGCTCGCTGTGATCATCACTCATGGACATGCACGCTACGCACCGCGGAGGGCGCTGAGGACACCGCCCGTGCTCCCTACCCCGAAGCCGGAGACGACGACGACGACGCCGCCGGCCGGTCCGCGACCGCAGCTCGGGCCAGAGGGATGTACACGAGGATCGAAACCCAGCCGAGCACCAGGCCGATGACCGCGGCCACCCACGCCAGCACCAGGGCGACGTGGTGCCAGCCGACGGTGGAGCTCCCGGCCAGGAAGAGCGGGAATGCGCACATGAGGGCGAAAGCGCCGGCCTTGCCGACCAGCGTGACGTCGATCCGTCGCACCCCGGCCAGCGCCAACCCGATGGCGGCGACGGCGACCATGCCTTCGCGGACCAGGACGATCACGGCGACGGGGACGGGAACGGCGCCCACCGCCAGGATGCCGATGGCCGCGGTCGCCAGCAGCACCCGGTCCGCGGTCGGGTCAAGGACCTTGCCGAGCGTCGTCACCTGATCCAGCCGGCGTGCCAACTGTCCGTCAACCCAGTCGGTGGAGCCGAGGGCGGCGAGCATGACCGCGGCAGCGAACCAGTGCCGGTGGTGCGGCTGCACCAACAGCCATACGAACGCGGGGACCAGTACCAGCCGCAGCGTGGTGACCACGTTGGGGAGCGACAGGATCCGATCCTCGCCGACCCGACGGGTTCGCCCCCGTCGGGTCACCAGGCGCGCTGGGTGAATTGGCAGCTCTCCCGGAAGTCGCTCCCGGGGTCCTCCAGGCGGTCGTAGCTGGACTGCAGCGCCACCCTCCCCGGCCCCCACAGTCGCAACCACAGGTAACGGTTCCCCCAGCTGCGCCACAGCTTCATCCCCGCGCTGGGGAATTCGACGTGCAGCTGCATGCCCACGCTGGGATCCTTGAACAGCAGCGCCGGCGGTTTGACCAGGATGCTCTCCCCATCGGCCAGATCGCGGACGAAGGCGTTGCCGCCGGCCTGGACCAGGAGCACCCCGGGCTGCTCCCCGGCGACGAAGCGGTCGATGTTCTGGCCGAGCGGATAGATGCAGCGGACCTCGCCGCCCCGGTCCTCCCGGCCGCCCAGGCCCTCCACGCCAACCATGTCCAGACCCGACTTGAGCAGGCCCAGGCCGCCCTCCTGGCTGGCCCCGCCATCGCCGCTGGTGGTGAACCAGATGCCGCTGTCGTACCAGTCGTAGCTCACCCCCAAGGTGGCGGCCACCATCTGGTGCTCGCGCACGTCGATGCCGGCGCCGCGCTGGAGCGGCACGGCGACCATCTCGCCGGGGGAGTCATGGGAGAACGAGATCCGCCCCGGACCGACCGCCTGGAGCAGCACCACCGGCAGGCCGGCCCGCATCCGCTTCCACCCGCCCCGCAGCGACATGGCCGTGACCTGCACCTCGGGTTCCTGCCACAGCAGGTTGTGGCCGGCGAAGTACACCCCTTCGCCGGCGGCCAGGCGGAGCTCGGCGGCGGGGACGATCTTGCCCATGATCTGGGCGGAGGACTGCCCGAGTTGGAGCTTGGTCCCCTCGGCGATGGGGGGAAGCTCGGTCCACCCCGACGTCGTGGTCCGCAGGGCGACGTCGAGGGGAGCGCCGCAGTTGGGACAGCTCGACTCCGCTCCTGTTGACTCCATCCGGCAGTACGGGCAGTGATACGAGGTGGCGGCGGTATCGGTCACTCAGGCCGTCCCATGGTTCTGGTACATGGACTGGATTCCCACCCGGCCGGGACCGAGGAGGCGCATGAGGGTGATCCCCGGCCCGGTCAGCATCCCCGACGCCGTCTGCAGCACGTCACCGGAGAGTAGGCCGCCGATGCCCTGTTTCTTGAGGGCCCGGGCCGCCTTGAGGCCGGCCATGCCCCTGCCGGCGATCCCTTTGACCGCCTGCTTGCCGCCACCGTCGTCGGGTTGGAGCTTGTGGGTGACGATCTCCATGCGCACCGAGGCGTCCTTGTAGAGGAACCCGCCAGGTTCGACCTGGATGCTCTCCTCGGCGCCGAGTTCCCGCTGAAACACGTTGCCGTACCCATGGAGGACGAGCAGCCCGGGTTCGGCATGGGCCACGAAGCGGTCCAGGTACATGCCACCGCCGGCGGCCATCGTGGCCTTGAGCCCCGACAGCTTCTCGAACGAGTAGGTGAGGTCGGTGGTGGCCACGACCATGCCGTGCTCGCGGACGTCGAGCTCGACGCCGGGATCGACGGGCAGCACGATCAGCTCGCCGGGTGCGTCACGAGAGAACGACACCCGCCCGGGGCCCTGGGCCACGCTGAGCACGAACGGCATGCCGGCCAGTACCCGCTTCATGCCGCCCGGGGCGCTCATCACCGCCATCGACACGGCATCGTCCTTCCACAGCATCACATGGTGCTCGAAGAAGATCGACGCCCCGGTGGCCAGCTCCACGTCGGCCACGGGCACCACGGTGCCGTCGAGCTGAACGACGCTGTCCCCAAAGCGGATCTCCGTCAGGTCGCGCAGGCGGGGAGCTTGGCGCCACCCGGAGTCGGTGACCACGTTCCGCACGTCGAGGGGAGCTCCGCAGCGGTCGCAGGTACGGGTCGTGGCCGGGCTGTGGCCGTGACACCATCCACACGCGATGCGTTCGGCGACATCGGCCACGATCAGAACGGTAGCCACTGCAAGACCGGGACGACGGAAATCTTGGTCGGCTCCATGCCGGCCGGATCCCTAGTGTCAGGTCAGACGGACGAATGAGCGTTGAGGAGGGCCGTGACCATCAAGATCGTCAAACCCGAGGACGGCGAAGTCATCAACCTGGGGGCCATCCGCACCCGGATCCTGGAGGACGGGACGGCTACCGGGAAGCGGCTGGGCCTGGTCGAGATCACGCTGAAGCCTGGAGGCCTGGGGCCTCCGCAGCACATCCACCGCCAACACGACGAGACGTTCTTCGTCCTGTCCGGCACTGTGCGCTTCACCAGCGGCGAGGACCACGTTGACCTGTCGGCGGGCTCGTTGCTGACCACGCCCATCGGCGTGCCCCACACGTTTGCCAACGCCGATGCTGAGGTGGAGGCCGCGATGCTCTGCACCGTCACCCCCGACCTCTACATCGACTACTTCCGGGAGCTGGCCGAGGCGGCCAAGGCCACCGGGACCCTGGAACCGGCCGCCATCGTGGAGATCATGAGCCGCTATGCCACCGAGCCCTACCGGGCACCGTCGACGTAGCAGGCCGAAGGCGGAGCCGGGCCGTTTCGGCCGATGTCCGTTCCAGCCGGCACCTGCCCGCGCTGCCGTCCCGGGCCGGTGACCCCGCCCGTCGATTCAGCCGGCCCGGTTGGTCGGAGGTTCTGCCCGGGCGTTACAGGCTGGCGCCTCGGGCCATCCAGAACTCGTTGAGGGCTCTCTGAGCCTTGAGGTACCAGATGATCGCCCCCGCCAAGGGGAGGAAGACCCAGGCGCCGGTGGCCGTGGTGATCGGGGAGGACTGGCCGGCCCTGCCGTAGAGCTTGGTCTCGATCTCGTTGGCCAGCAGGAACGGGGTGACGATCCCCACGAAGATGTAGATGACCACCCCGAGGCCGCCACCCACCCCTTCGCCGCTGAAGTCCTTGATCTCCTGGTGCTGGCGGTAGGTCCAGACGATGGCCCAGATCCCGAGGGTGACGATGGTGAGCAGGATCTGCTTGCCGGGCTCGGTCGGCTTGCCCACCCTCCCTCCGCCCTGAGGTGGTGGCCCCTGACCCCATGGCGGTGCCCCGCCCGGTGGTGGTGTCTCACTCATTTGGTTGCGCCCCTTTCGTGGTGATCGGGGAAAATAGCCCACAGCGGAACGTCGCGCCACGGTCTCTTCGGGCAGATCTCTCGCCCCGGGGCAGCCGCTGCGAGGCCCACCATGGCATCGGCCACACGGGTAGGCTTTGGGATGGCTCGTCATGAGAAGTTCGGGACCCTGGCGCTGACCTTCGACGATGTCCTGTTGGTTCCCGGGGCGTCGGACGTCCTTCCGGCAGAGGCGGGCACCACCGGGTGGTTCACGCCGCAGATCTCCCTGGCCATCCCCCTGGTGTCGGCGGCCATGGACAGCGTCACCGAGTCCCGCCTCGCCGTGACCCTGGCCCGGCTGGGCGGCATCGGGGTGCTGCACCGGAACCTGTCGATCGAGGACCAGGCCGGCGAGGTGGGCAAGGTCAAGCGCTACCAGGCGGGGATGATCGCCGAGCCGATCATCGTCGCTCCCGGCGCCACCCTGGCCTCGGCTCGCAAGCTCATGACCGCCAAGGGGATCACCGGGCTGGTCATCGTCGACAACGACCATCGCCCGGCGGGGATCATCACCGGACGCGACCTGCGCTTCGAGGACGACGGGGACCGGCCGGTGGCCGAGGTGATGACCACCGACGTGGTCGTCGCCCCCGCCGGGATCGCCCTAAGCGAGGCGTCGCAGCTCCTCGGCCGCCACAAGATCGAGAAGCTCCCCCTGGTCGACAGCGACGGTCGGCTGGTCGGGTTGATGACCAAGGGCGACCTGGAACGCCACAGCGAGGATCCCGACGCCACCGTTGACGAGCTCGGGCGCCTCCGGGTGGCGGCCGCCGTCGGCGTCGGCGAGGAGGCCATGACCAGGACCGAGATGCTGGTCGACGCCGGCGTGGATGTCGTCGTGGTCGACACCGCACACGGCCAGGCCACCTCGGTCATCGAGACCGTCCGGGCGGTGACCAAGCAGTGGCCCGATCTCGGGCTCCTCGCCGGCAACATCGCCACCTCCGAAGCCGCCGAGGCCCTCTTCGATGCGGGAGCGCACGGCGTGAAGGTGGGTGTCGGCCCCGGTGCCATCTGCACCACCCGGGTGGTAGCCGGTGTTGGCGTCCCGCAGATCTCCGCCGTCCATGACGTCGCCGAGGTGGCCCGCCGCCGGGGTGGCACGGTGATCGCCGACGGCGGGGTGCAGTCGTCGGGGGATGTGGCCAAGGCCATCGCCGCCGGCGCCGATGTGGTCATGCTGGGCAGCGCCTTCGCCGGGACCGACGAGACGCCGGGTGAGGTCATCCACCTGTCCGGGGAGCAGTTCAAGGAGTACCGGGGCATGGGGTCGCTGGGGGCCATGGCCAACCGGTCGTACTCCAAGGACCGCTACTTCCAGGCCGACGGGCGGCCCGTCGACAAGTTGGTCCCCGAAGGCATCGAGGGCAGAGTGGCCTACAAAGGCCCGCTGGAGGCCGTGGTCTGGCAGCTGGTCGGCGGCCTGCGCTCCGCCCTCGGCTACTGCGGCACGGCGACGCTGAAGGAGCTGCAGCGCGACGGCCGCTTCGTGCAGATAACCGCCGCCGGCCTGCGCGAGTCCCACCCGCACCACATCACCATCACCAAAGAAGCCCCCAACTACCGGATATGAGGGCCGCCCCGGTCCCGTTCCCGGCGCACCGTCGCCCGCCGGCCTCGAATGGTAGCGCCCCGCATGGCCTCGACGACCTCGTCGGCGGCGGCCGCGGGGACCTCGACGAGGGAGAAGCGCTGAGCGATCTCGATGGCCCCGATCTGGCGGCCACTGAGCGACGACTCCCCGGTGATGGCGCCGACCAGGTCCTGGGGTCGCACCCCGCCCTCCCGACCGGCTCCCACGAAAAGGCGGGTCATCCCCTTCGATGGGCCACCAGGCGTCCGCGCTGCGCCGGAGCGGGCCGCAGCCGGTTCGCGTTCCGGCTTGGGGGCGATCTGGGGAATGTCCTCCTCGTCGACGGGAGCGCCCCCGGCATGGTGGGCCAGCTTGACGGCGGCGAGCGCCACCTCCATCACGTCGAACTCGTCGGCCAGGGACTCGACCACGACGCGGAAACCGTCGAGGTCGTCGCTGACGATGCTCTCGCGCAGCGCGGCACAGGTCCCCTCGAGACGCCGCGCCCGGAGGTCGGCGACAGTCGGGACCTTCTCGATGGCGATCTTGCGCCCCGTGGACCGCTCGATCGTCTTGAGCATCCGGTGCTCGCGGGGCTCGGCCAGGGTGATGGCCACCCCCTCCCGCCCGGCCCGCCCGACGCGGCCGATGCGGTGCACGTAGGACTCGGCCGACGACGGCACGTCGTAGTTGATGACGTGGGTCAGGCTGTCGATGTCGAGGCCGCGGGCGGCCACGTCGGTGGCCACGGCCAGCTCGGCGGTGCCGGAGCGGAGGCGGCTCATGACCCGGTCCCGTTGCTCCTGGCTCATGCCCCCATGCAGGGCCTCGGCCCGGTAGCCGCGGCCGTTGAGGGTCTCGGCCAGGCGGTCGACCTCGTCGCGGGTACGGCAAAACACAAGGGCGGCGGTGGGCGACTCGACGTCGATGACCCGGCCCAAAGCGGCCGGCTTGTGGGCCCGCTGCACGATGTAGGCGCTCTGGCGGACCAGCGGGGCGTCGCCCGACGGCGACGTGTCGGCGGAGATCTGGATCCGGATCGGGTCGCGCAGGTGGCGGCGGGCGATGCCATCGATGCGGGCCGGAAGCGTGGCGGAGAACAGCACCGTCTGGCGGGTCTTCGGCGTCTCGGCCAGGATCGACTCGAGGTCGTCGGCGAAGCCCATGTCGAGCATCTCGTCGGCCTCGTCGAGGACGAGGGTGCTCAGGCCATGGAGGTGCAGGCTGCCTCGGTTGATGAGGTCGAGCGCTCGCCCGGGGGTGGCCACCACCACGTCGACGCCATCGTGGAGGGCCCGCAGTTGGCGACCGATGGGAGCACCGCCGTAGACGGGAAGTACGCGGGCGCCGAGCCCGCGCCCGTAGCGGTGGATGGCTTCTGACACCTGGACGGCCAGCTCCCGGGTGGGGACCAGGATGAGGGCCACCGGATCCGGGCCCCGTTCGTCCGGGATCGCTGGCGCCCCCGGGTTGTGCAGTCCGCCCGGGCCGTGCAGCCCCAGGCCGTCCAGCCCCCCCGGGCTGTGCAGCCCCCCCGGGTTGTGCAGTCCGCCCTGGCCGTGCAGTCCGCCCAGGCCGTGCAGCACAGGGAGGGCGAACGCCGCTGTCTTGCCCGTTCCGGTGGCCGCCTGGCCCAACAGGTCCCGGCCTTCGAGCAGGGGGGGGACAGCGGCGCGCTGGATGGGCGTCGGCTCCTCGTAGCCCAGACCGGCCAGGGCGGCGACCAGCTCGGAGCGCAGCGCCAGATCCCCAAAGGTCACCGGGTCGCCTGGGTCTGTGTTGTCGCCAGGTTCCGTTGCGGTCACCGTGGAGCTCCTTGCCGCTCACGGTCAGGTGCGGGGGGCACGGTCGAGCGGACGGTGCATCATAGGAGCCGGCGTGGGGAGCGATCGGCGCTGCGTCTCGTCTCAGTCGAAGACGACGGTCTTGTGCCCGTAGACCAGGACCCGGTCGGTGAGATGGGCCCGCACGGCCCGCGCCAGCACCACCGTCTCCAGATCCCGGCCCTTGCGGGCCAGGTCCTCCACCGAGTCCCGGTGGCTGACCCGGGTCACGTCCTGGTCGATGATCGGTCCCTCATCGAGCTTTGCGGTGGCGTAGTGCGCGGTGGCCCCGATGAGTTTCACGCCCCGCTCGTGGGCCTGGAGGTGGGGCCGGCCGCCGGCGAAGGCGGGCAGGAAGGAATGGTGGATGTTGATGACCTGATGGGGGTAGCGGTCGATGACCGCCGGCGACAGGATCTGCATGTAGCGGGCCAGCACCACGGCCTCGACCCGGTAGCCCGCCAACAGGTGGGCCAACGCTGCCTCCTGGTCCGCCCGGGTTTCGGTGGTGACGGGGAGATGGTGGAAGGGGATGCCGAAATGGTCGGCCACCTCGGCGTGATCGGGCCAGTTGCTGATCACCGTGGTCACCTCGCAGGGCAGCTCGCCCGCCCGCCACCGGGCCAGCAGGTCGTAGAGGCAGTGCCCCTGGAGCGACACCAGCACGGCGATGCGGCGGACCTCGTCGGAGTAGCGGAGCCGCCAGGTCATGGCGCAGGTCCCGGCCAGCTCCCCGAAGCGCTCCTCGAGCTCGCCGCGGCCGACGGTGACCTCGTCGAGGCGGAACTCCACTCGCTGGAAGAACACCCCGGCAGGCTCGTCGTTGTGCTGGTCGGCGTGGGTGACGTCGCCACCGTGGCGCCACACAAAATCGGCGACCCGGGCGACCAGCCCACGCTGGTCGGGGCAGCTGAGCAGCAACCGGGCGGTGGTACCTGGGGCCATGCTTGCCCTCCTCGGCCGGCGACCCTACCCGTTGCCCCGCCGGTGCTCGGCCGGGGGTAGCGTGAGCGGCGCATGTAGGAGGGGGTGAGCGGGGTGACTCATGCGGAGTTGGTCGATGCCCTGTTGGCAGAGATGGAGTCCATGCTGGGGCGACCGCTGCTGCTGGCCGCTCGACGAAGTGGCCTGACCGCCACTGACGGGGGTGGGCGGTGGATCATCGGATCAGCGAGGTGGAATGGGCGACGTTCAAGGGTTGTCGCCGCCGCCGGGATCTGAGTCTCGACGAGCGGTGAGCCGGAGGCTCGGTCGTCGACGAGCATCTCGGAGATCGCCTGAGGGGCTCCGGTGCAGACAATCCGGCTCTCAGTCAATCGCTGCTCTGCGGCTACCGGCAGTCCCTCACCTTGCAGCCCTAGAGTCCGAGGAGTTGACGGAGCCGTTGGGGGTCGAAGCCTCGGAGTCCATCACGGCCGGTTACTGGCCGCATCTCTCGCAGCAACGCCAGGAGATCCTCGCGGCGGCTCGGGTCATCGGCCGCCTCACGAGGTGTCAGGCCGGCGAGGGCAGGGATCGACTCGTCCAGCCAGTCGCGCTCCTTGCCCTGGATCAGCTCCTCCACCGCTTCGTGGAGCCCGGCCGGCAGGGGCTCCGGGGCGGGGGCCGGCGCTGGCCCGTTACGCAACAGGTCCCGGCTGTTGAACCGGTTCTCGGCGATGATCCGCGTACCGGGGACGGCGTCGGCCACCGCCGCCACCAGGCGTTCGATCCGGACCTCGGAGTTGGCCTCCAAGAGCAGGCGGTCGCCGTCGAGGTGGACGGTGCCTCGCACCAGCCGCTCTCCTCCCGGTTCGTCCCACAGGTCGGTCCAGGAATCCGCTTCGTCCTCGGCGTCAAGGATCTCGTCAAGAGCGGCTCGAACCGTGTCCGGTGGCTTGTCTGAGGTCAGCTCCGTGGTGCACAGGACCATCGGCTCTCCCTCCCGGTTGGCCATGTGAGGCGGGGCGATGGCAGCGCCGTACCACCCGGCCAGGTCCCCGGCGTCGGGATCGCCGTCCAGGAGGTCGATGAGCGATCCTCGCAATCGGAGGGGGATGTCCATGACCGACCCCATGAGCTGGTTGACGCCCGGGAGGCGGACCACCCGGGCGAACAGGAGCTCGCCTACCTCCCGGCCCACCGAGCCGCTGCGCTCGTCGACGCTGAGGGCCTCGCCCGTCCTGGTGTCCCGCAGCTCCATGCCGACGCCCTCGTCGACCGCAACTACCTCGAGGAGACGGCGCGGTTCGCTGACGAACTGGCCCAACAGCTCCCGCTCGTCGGCGGGCAGGAGAGGACCCCGGACATCGAGGTACCGGGTGGCCAGCGCGCCTTCCCACAGGGCCAGGTCGAGGATCATTGAGTCGGCCGCCATGCGCTGCGTGGTCTCCCCTGCGGAGGGGTCGTCGGTGTCGACCGCCAGCCCCGCCAGGGTGAGGCGCAGGCGGTCGTGTTCGGGGCGGCTGGCGAAGAGGGACAGCTTGAAGGCCAGCAGCACCGTCCGGCCGGCCAGGGGGATGGCCCGGTTCCGCTCGCAGCACTGTTTGAACTTCCGCCCAGAACCGCACGGGCACGGCTGGTTGCGACCCGCCTTGCGGTACGGCCGGTCGACTGCCAGGAGGAACGTCAGGGCCGGGCCGTCGGGGTCGAGGTCGGGGTGGCGGAGGGAGGCGATGGCACCGGCGATGTCGCTGCGGTCGATCTGGTAGCGGGCCAGCATCGCGGCCGCCGGCCCGAAGTCCGCGTCCAGGAGGACCGCCTTGCGGAGGTGGTCCTCGGCGACCACGACGTCGCCGGCCTCGTCGGCTGCCGCCCCGGCCAGCATCAGCGCAGGGGCGGCCCGGTCCGGCACCTGGTTGATGAGCAGAGCCGTGAAGTCGCCCAACCTGTTCCGATCCGCCGTCCTGGCCGTCTGCAGGTAGTCCGCGAAGCCCAGACTCACCGCGCCGTGGCCAAGGTTCTCGTTCACCGCAGCGGCGTCGACGGATCCGTCAGGGTCAGCAAGGAACCGCCCGAAGGTGGCGTCGACCTCGTCGAAAGCCCGGCGGCAGCAGGCGTCGAAGCCCCACTCCTGGGCGATCTCCTGGCGTCGTCGCTCGCGGAAGCGATCGTAGAGGGAGGACCAGGTCTCGCCGCGGCGACCGAAGGTGAAGCCCCGGCGTTCCAGCCCGGCCCGCTCCAACAGCTCACTCAGGGGCGCCACCGGGCGCCGGAACGCCCCGGGGTCGGCGGCCAGGGCGTCGCACACCAGGGGGTGTGCCTCCTCCCCCTCGCCGGGGCGGACGCGTCCGTCGATGGTGCGGCGCAGCGCGTCGACCTCGCGCTGGCCGTCGGCCAGATCGCCGGCCACAAAGACCTCTGCCGAGGCTCCCTGCCGGCGGAAGGCCACCAGGTCACCGGTCTCGAAGGTGTCCAGCCAGCCCGCCGGTCCCCGCAGGCAACCGACGCCGAGGTCGCCCACGGAGGTCAGGGGATCGCTGATCAACAGCTCTCCGTCCGACCCGGCAAGGGCCAGGGGGCCCCGCGCCCCCAGGTCGAGGATGTCGAGGTCCGGGCCCAGCTCCACCGCCCCGGCGTCGAGCTCCTCGCCGCCGACGCGATGGGTGAGCACCAGCCCGTCCACCAGGGGGTGGATGGTGAAGACCCGATCGTCGACGGTCATCCACACGTCGTCGCCGAGGATCTCCTCGACCAGAACCTCCGCCAACTCGTCTTCCTCCGCGCCCTCTTCACGCAGCTCGTCCAGCAAGCCGGTGGCATCCAGCCTGGCGACCAGGGTGGCCAGGGGCAGGGGCCCGTCACCCAGCAGGCCCAGGGCGGCTTCCAGGATGTGTGCCTCTTGTGGCGCGCTCATCAACCGAACCGTAGCCAAGCGACCCCGCAGCCGGCCCGGTAGTATCGCTCGGTAGGCTCCGCCCATGCGAGCGGTGATGCTGGAGGTGCCCGACTCCCTGCTTGCCGAACGGCGCCGCCTGGGCCACGACCACTTCGACGAGATGTGGGAAGGCGAGCTGCACATGGTGCCGGCGCCGGGGTTCCGTCACCAGGCGCTCGAATCCTGGCTGGTCGAGACCTGGGCTCCGGTGGCCCGCCACGTCGGCTTGCAGGTGACGGCCGAAACCGGCCTGTTCGATCCCGCCGTGCCCGGCAACAGCTCCTACCGGCGACCGGATGTCGTCGTCTCCCGCCCCGAGCACATCAGCGCCCGGGGGGTCGAGGGCCGGGCCGAGCTGGCCGTCGAGATTCGCTCGCCGGGCGACGAGACCGACGCCAAGGTCCCCTTCTACGAGAGGGTCGGCGTCGCCGAGATGCTCATCATCGACACCGACCTGTCGCTGAGGCGCTGGGTGCGCACCGAGGACCGCCTGGTCGAGGTGACCTCAGGAGCTGACGGGTGGGTCGGGCTCGATGCGCTTGGGCTGGGCATGGCGCTTCGGGGCGACAGTGACCACCTGGTGTTGGCCACACCCAGCGGCGAGGTTCCCTTTCCCCTGGCGAGCTGAGGCGCAGGCGTCCTCGGGTCCACGCCCGCCCCCGGCTGCTCTTTACCGAAGTCGTCGGTGTGCTCGGCCACCGGGCGCTCGGCGCTCGGCGCTCGGCACAGCTCAGGCGTCCGGGTCGGCGACCACCCGGCGGGCCACGTCCACGAAGTGGGCCACCGCCGGCGACGGGTCCCCCCGACGCCACGACACCTGCAGGGCGACGCGGGGCGCGTCGCCTCCGAGTGACCGGAAGGTGACGCCGGCCCGGCGCAGGTCGGCGTAGTAGGCGGGTTGCAGGGAGATGCCGATGCCGGCGGCGACCAGGCCGAGCTGGGTCTCCACGTCGTCGCCCTCGGCCACGATGCGCGGGTTGAACCCCTCCTGGCGGCAGTAGGCGATGATCCGGTCGAAGAAGTCCGGACCGAGCATCCGAGGCCACAGCACGAACGGCTCATCGGCCAGGTCCCGGGGTGCCACGGTCTCCGCGGCGGCCAACGGGTGACCCTCGGGGAGCACGGCCACCAGCGGCTCGGACACCAGCCGCTCGTTGTGCAACACCGCGGTGGCGGTGGCCTCCCGGACGACGCCGACGTCGATGCGCCGGTCGGCCAGGGCGGTGAGCTGGGCGGAGGTATCCATGTGGTACAGCTCGAGGCGCAGGTCGGCCACCTCGGCCCGCAGAGCCCTCATGATCCGGGGAGTGATGCTGGCCAGGGCGGTGTTGACCGAGCCGATGACCAAGAGGCCCGACGTCCCCGAGGCGGCCTGCTCCACCCGGCGCTGGGCCCGCTCCGCCTCCAGGATGACCCGGGGCGCCGAATCGGCCAGGGCCCGTCCGGCCGCCGTCAGCTCGACCATCCGGCTGGTGCGGATGAACAGGGGTGCTGCCACGTCTCGCTCCAGCACCCGGATCTGCTGGCTGAGGGCGGGCTGGCTGATGTTGAGCTGGGCGGCTGCCCGCCCGAAGTGCAGGTGATCGGCCAAGGCCAGGAACGCTCGAACCTGACGCAGCTCAAAACTCATAAGGGTGACCTTATGTGAGAAGTGCATCTTGTAATGGCAATTATCGTTGTGGTGCCGGTTCTCGTGGTCACACTGGACTGGTGAACACCGACCACCCCATCATCGTGATCGGCTGCGGCGGCCTCGGTTCCGCCGCCGCCTACTGGTTGGCCCGCAGCGCCGGGGCCGCCGTGCTCGGCCTCGAGCAGTTCAGCTTGGGCCACGACCGAGGTGCCTCCCAGGACCACTCGCGGATCATCCGCCTGGCCCAGCACCAAGACGCGTATGCGGTCCTGGCGCCGGCAGCCTACGAAGCCTGGCAGGAGGTGGAGGCCGCCTCGGGCGTGCAGCTGGTCCTGCGCAGCGGGGGGCTGGTCATCGAGGACGTGACCCGGCGGGATCCGGCGAAGACCGGGTCGCGCAACATCGGCGGCTACGCGGAGGTGATGACCCGGCACGGAGCCGACTTCGAGTTGCTCGCCCCCGGCGAGCTCATGGCCCGGTGGCCCCAGTTCCGCCTCCACGGCACCGAGGAGGCGATCTACCAGCCGCAGTCGGGCATCGTCGACGCCCGGCGGGCCAACGCCGTGCACATCGCCCTGGCCAGGGCCCACGGGGCCCGGATCGTCGACGACTGCCCGGTGCTGGCCGTGCATCCTCGCGGCGAGCGAGTGGAGGTCGTCACCGCCGAGGAGACCTACCTGGCCGAGCGGCTGGTGATCACTGCCGACGCCTGGACCAACCAGGTCCTCGCCGGACTGGGGCTCCAGCTCCCCCTCACCGTCACCCAGGAACAGGTCACCTACTACGCCACCCCGAACCTGGCCGACTTCTCCCCGGCGCGCTTCCCGGTGTTCATGTGGCACGGGGAGCACAACTTCTACGGGTTCCCGGTCTATGGGGAGGTGGCCACCAAGCTCGGCCAGCACATGGGCGGCCATGAGGTGACGGCCCGGACCCGGACCTTCGCCCCCGACCCTGTCCGCCAGGACCGCCAACGCGCGTTCCTGGCCGAACACCTCCCCGGTTTCGGAGGCCCGGAGCTGTACACCAAGACGTGCCTCTACACCATCCCGCCGGACCAGAACTTCGTGCTCGACACCGTGCCCAACCATCCCAACGTGTCCGTGGCCATCGGTGCCGGGCACGCCTTCAAGTTCGCCAGCCTCATCGGGTCGGTCCTCGCCGACCTGGCCCTGCACTCCAAGACGTCCCACCCCATCGAGTCCTTCAGCCTGGAGCGCCCGGCCCTGACCGATCCGACCTTCCCCCGGGGCTTCCATGCCTAGCCCCTCGTCGCTCTTCGAGCCCTGCGCACCACCCGCTCCCCCGGCCGTCCCCCGAGGCCGACCGGACACCCCCGGGGGACCAGGACGGCGCCCCGGCGAGGCCCTTCCCCGTCACTACTACGTCGACGACGCGGTCTTCGCCGCAGAGATCGATGGCGTGCTGAGCTCGGGGTGGCTCCTCGCCGGCCACAGCTGCGAGCTCCCCGATGCCGGCGACTACCTGGTGGTCGACGTCGGGCCCGAGTCGGTGATCGTCAACCGCGACCGCTGCGGGGCACTGCAGGCTCATCACAACGTCTGTCGCCACCGCGGGTCGCGCCTGACCGCCCAGCGCCGTGGCCATGCCCGATCGTTCGTGTGCCCCTACCACCAGTGGGTCTACGACCTCGACGGCTCCCTGCGCTCCGCCCGGCTGATGGGTCCTGACTTCTGTCCCGAGGGATACGGGCTGGTGCCGGTGGCGCTCGAGGAGCTGGCCGGGCTGCTGTTCATCTCGCTGGCCGCCGAGCCTCCGCCCTTTGCCCCGGCGGCGGCCGCCATCGGCCCGCAGCTTGCTCCTCACGGGCTGACCCAGGCCCGGGTGGCCCGCCGGGACCACTACCGGGTGGGGGCCAACTGGAAGACCATCGTCGAGAACAACCGTGAGTGCTACCACTGCCGCGGCAGCCATCCCGAGCTCTGCCTGTCCAACTTCGATCTGGGCACCCACGGGGACGTCCGGCGCAGGGCGGACTACGACGAGGCCCTGGCCGGCGCATACCGGCGATGGGAAGGCGACGGGCTGGCCCCCCGGGAGGTCACGTTCCCCGACGGTACCTGGTACCGGGTCAGCCGCCTGCCCCTCAAGGCCGGCTTCCGCACCGAGAGCATCGACGGGCGACCGGTGGCCCCGCCGCTCGGCAGCCTGGGCGGCGCGGACCCGGGAAGCCTGCGCCTGGTCGGCCTGCCCACCATGTGGGCGCACGCCAACTTGGACTATGCCGTCACCACCCGGCTCACGCCTCGTGACCCGGCGACCACCGACATCGAGGTCACGTTCCTGGTGGACGCCGGTGCCCGAGAGGGTGTTGACTACGACTCCGAGACGCTGAGCGCGGTGTGGCGGGCCACCTGCGAGCAGGACTGGGCGCTGTGCGAGAACAACTACGCCGGCATCCGCTCCCGCGCCTACCGCCCGGGGCCGCTGTCGCCGGTGATCGAGAACTCCGTCGACGCCTTCCTCGACTGGTACCTGGACCAGATGGTCGCCTGACGACGCTGATGCGAGACGGCAACGACACCGAGGCTGCCCATCACCACGGCGGCGCCGGCCGGGGCCCACACGGCGCCGGCCAGGAGGGCGCCACCGGCGATCTGCACGGCGATGGTGCCGATGCGAACGGGAGCTTCCAGCCAGGAGAAGTGGCGGTGGAACGAGCGCAGGGCCTGGGTCGAATGAAGGCGGCGGGTGAGCAGCACGGTCAGGCCGCGGGCCGAGCCGAAGGTCACGCAGACCCCCAGGGCCGTCCACGGGTGACCGGTGAGGGTGGCGGCCACGATGGTCACGAACACGCCGGCGGTCATGATGTAGGTTGCCAACCCGACACCGACCTGCCAGCCGAAGCCGGCCCCGTAGAACCACGCCCGGTACTGGTCCAACCAGCGCTCGTTGACCTGACGTCGGAACAACGGGAAGCGGATCCCGGCCAACCCGGCGTCGCCGGCGGCGCCCAGCAGCGCCGCCCCTGCCGCCAGCCCCTCGGCCACAGCGGTGGACGGGCCGGTGGCCGACCATCCCACCGCGAGCAGCGCCGCCCCCATCCCCAGCGTCACCCCGCCGAGGACGGCGCCGGCGATGAACCACGCCGCCGTGCCCCCGTAGCGATGGCCCCGCCCGCGCTCGCTGAGGGGGGTGATCGTTGACAGCATGGACAGCCCGCAGGGCGACCACGTGGAGCGGGCGGCCGCAGCGAGGGCGACAGCGAAGGCGACGATCGTGATGAGACCCATCTGGCGACTCCGGAGGTTCGATTGACGGAGATGTTCGATGACCCAGCCGGCCCCCCAAGGGGTGGCCCGATGGGGGTGCAGCGGAGCGTACACTGCCGATGTGGCATGGTCCGGACCGCTGGCCGTCGCCGCCGTCCTCGCCGTGGTTGCCGGGTTCGCCAAGCTCCTCCGACCTGGTCCCGTCGCCGTGGCCCTGCGGGGCATCGGCGTGGGCTGGGGGACGCCGACCATGGTGCGGGCCGGATCGTTGCTGGAGGCCTTGGTCGGGGCGGTGGCCGTGGGTGCCGGGTGGACGCCGGCGATCGTTGCCCTGGCGGTCAGCTACCTCGGCTTCGCCGGCTTCGTCGCCGTAGCGCGCACCCATCCCGGCATCGCCTCATGCGGCTGCTTCGGTGAGACGGAAGCGCCCCCGAGCTGGCGCCATGTGATCGTGGACGTCGGCCTGGCCACCGGCTGCGTCGGCGCTGCCGTGGCCGGGACCCCGGGGATCGGGCCGGTGCTCGGAGCGCAGCCCGCAGCCGGCATCCCCTTCAGCGCCGTCGTCCTGCTCGCCGCCTGGCTGGCCTACGTGGTGCTGAGCGGGCCGCAGGCTGGCGCCCTCGGGCTCACGCGGGCCGCTCGATGACCGCGCTCGTGGTCATCGTCGCCGTTGCCGCCGCTTTGGTGGTGACGGTTGTGGTCGATGGGCTCCGGCTGCACGCATCCGTGCTGCGGCGCCTGCACCACCTCGATCCTGCGGGGGGGACCGAGTGGGAGAGCACCGAAGCGGGCCGCGCCGATCGGGCCGGTCCCTAGCTGACCTGACCGGTTGCCGGGTCGTAGGTCAGGGTCCCCCGCTGGAAGGTCGCCGTCTGGATGCCGTTCGGGGTGGTCGTGATCCCGACGGTGGGCAGGCCGAGGGAGCCTGACGGTCCGCCCCTGGCGATGTAGGCGGTGAGGATCGGTCCGTAGATGGCGGACGCCCCAGTCTGGGCCGTCCAGTAGATGGCGCCGTTGTCGACCACCTGGCCGTTGACCACCTTGGCGAAGTTGTTGTAGCGGCCCCGGCCGTCGGGGGTGGCGGTCTCGTCGGAGGTGGGGTAGCCGACGGGGCTGTTCTCGGCGCCGAGTGCCGCCCAGTGGCCGCGGATGGCGCCGTGGATCGACGAGGCGCCGGTCTGGGGTGTCCAGTAGATGGACCCGTCGTTGGCGAAGTTGTTGTAGCGGCCCTCGCCGTCGGCGGTGCCGGTCTCGTCGGAGGTGGGGTAGCCGACAGGGCTGTTCTCCCAGCCGAGTGCCGCCCAGTGGCCGCGGATGGCCCCGTGGATCGACCAGGCGCCGGTCCGGGGTGTCCAGTAGATGGATCCGGTGTCGATCACCTGGCCGTTGATCGACTTGGCAAAGTGGTTGAAACGGCCCCCGCCGCCGGCCGGGCCCTCATCGGTGACCGGGTAGCCGAGCAGTCCGGGCGAGCCGCCAAGCTGGCCGAACTTGCCATAGATGGCGCCGTGGATGCTGTGCAGGCCCTGGGGGACGACGTCGAAGATGGCGCCCGAGGCGAACACCGCCCAGGTGCCACCCCCGGCGGGCGCCGGGCCCTCGCCGCCCGTCTGGCGCCCCAGGTAGCTCCCCGGACCCCCCAGGTCGGAGTAGCGCATGATGACGGGCGACGGGCAGTTGCCGGGGAGGCAGGGCGCCGTGTGGCTCACCGTGTTGTTGTCGGTGGCCGACGAGTGGGAGCACGACGGGTCGTATTCCCATGGGGGCGTGCACGTGACCAGGCGGCACACCACCGGTCCGTAGCAGGAGATCTCCTGGTGGCACTGGCCGTAGCGGAACTGGTTGCAGGCGATCAGCCGGTTGTCGCAGGTGGACGAGCTCGTCTCGCACCCGCAGGTGTGGCCGCTGCCACAGTACGCGTTGCAATCGACGTAGTAGCGGGGACCGCCGCAGCAGAAGCCGGAGGCGTCCGCTTTCCACCACCCGCCGGCGAAGGATCCCGGTGGGCACAGGTTCGCCCCGTTGTTGACCGTGCAGCAGAACACGCTGTAGCCGGCCGCGCAGAAGGCGTCGCTGCCGCACACGGCGGCGTAGGCGCTCGCCGGGCGGACGGCGAAGTCCCAGGGGCTGACCGCCAGCGCCGAGCCCACCACCACGCTGCGCGTCAGGAACCGCCGGCGGCTCCAGCGGCTGGCGCCCATCGTTGCGGCAGTTCTGCGCACCACCCGCTCGGGAAGTGTCGTCGGTTCGTCCATGCTCTCCACGCCCGCTCCCTACGCCTTGTCGATCCGCAGGCCGGCGAGCACCCGGTTGACGCCCGGCACGCTGGTCACCGCCTGAGCCAGTGAGCCCAGCACCACGTACAGGGAGAAGGGCCGGCCCGACTCGGTGAAGAACGCCTGATACCCGGCCTGGCCCGCCAGGATGCGCTGCAGAGCCCGGGGATGGAACTCCCGGGGGTAGAGCACCCGGGGCGCCCCGGCCGGGGCGAACAGCGCCGTGCCCAAGCTGTCGACCGAGTACTCCAGGAGCACGATGAGGCTGTCCGTCCCCTTCATCAGCTCCACAGCGCCGGTCCCGAAGGCCCCCCGGCTCGGCGGCAGGGGGAAGTTGGCCAGGTGCAGGAACGGCAGGGTGACCTCCGCCTGGGGTGCCGTGGCGAGTGATGCCGCCGGGGCCGAGGTGCCCGGAGCCGTGCCGGTGGCGACTGCCGCGGCCTGGACCCGACCGGCGTCGATGGCGCGGCCGGCGGCGGCCGCGGGGGCCACCGGGGCCAACTTGGTGATCCGGCCCTCCCACGCCGCCGGCAAGGTCGCGGTGATGCCGTAGCCGGAGATCGTCGTCACGGTGCCGTCCTGGCGCTCGGGCAGCTCACTGGTGGTTCCCACGGTCGGTCGCCGTCCCGGACGGGTACAGCGACGGGTCGCCGGGGACGATCCCGGCCCGCAGCAGCTCCCGGTCGACGGCGGCCTCTCGTTCGGCGTCGCTCGCCGGCTTGCCGGGCCGTCCCCCGTCTCCCGAGGCCAGCCCGGCGTCCCCTTCCGCCAACGCCATCAGGTCGAACACCTCGTTCCAGCCCAAGGCGGTGCCTTCACCGCGCACCGTCCCCGAGCGCCCGTCGACGAACACGAAATAGGGCGACCCCGGGACGTGGTAGTCCTCCCAGCACGGGCTGGACATGACCGTGTCAACCACGTCGGGCGAGGCCAGCGACGCCAAGGCGGACAGGCTCTCATGATCGGGGCTCTGCGTGACCACCACCAGACGGGACCGCCGGACCCTGGTGGGGCGCACCGCATCCGGGAGGTGTGCCCAGAAGCCGGCGCACGTCGAGCACCCGCTCGACAGGAAGGCCAGCAACGTGTTGTGCTCCACCCCCATCACCGCCAGGGTGATCGCTTCACCGTCCAGGGTCTCGCCGACGATGTCCGCTCCTGCGCGCACCTGCCCCGTCGGTGCCGCCAGGCCAGCCGGTTGGGGGGTTACCGGTTGTGGGGCGGCAGGGGCCACCCCGCCTTCGAGGCGCTGCACCCGGCGCAGCAATCCGGCGTAGCTGTGCACGAGCCCGACCGCGAAGAACCCGACGAGGATCAGCAGCACTGCTTCAGCGATCACCACCCCCGTCAATGCCTGCCGCCTCTCTGAACTGCTGACGCCGTGACCCGACCGTCTTGGACGAGGATCAACCTACTGAAGTCTGGTCGGGGCGACAAGCTTCACAGCGTGACGAAGGTCAGCCCTTTGGCCTTGAGGGCAGGGAGGACGGTGCGCAGCGCGGTGATGGTCTCGGCCCGATTGCCGCCGCCGTCGTGGCAGAGGAGGATGTCGCCCGGCTTGGCTCGCAGCAGCTTGGCCGTGATGTAGGCAACCCCTGGGCGGGCATAGTCCCGGGGGTCGACGTCCCAGTCGATGGGGGACAGGCCGAGCTGGCCCAGGAGCGCGTAGATGGCCGGCGACCAGTCGCCGCCGGGCGAGCGGAAGGTCGACGGTACGTAGCCGGTTGCCGCGTAGATGGCTTCGAGGCCGCCGACGACCTCGTTCTGCAGAGAGCTCGGTGACAGGCCGGCGAAGGGCTGGGGGTGGGTCATCGAGTGGTTGCTCAGGCTGTGGCCCTGATTGATCATCTCGACCAGCAGGTTCGGGTAGCGGTTGGCATGGACGCCGACAACGGAGAACGTGGCATGCACGCCGAACTCGGCCAGGGTGGCCAGGACGGCCGGGGTGTAGCGAGGATCGGGCCCGTCGTCGATGGTCAGGGCCACGGCATTCGGCGACGGCGAGGCGATGATGTCGTCGACGTAGAACGCCGGCTTGGTAGGCGTCGGTATGGCCAGGGTCGGGACCTTGGTCAGCGTCGAGCCAACCGAGGTGGTGCCCGGTGGCGTTGCCGGAGTAGGGCCTCGACCGGGTTGGGTGACGGGCAGCCCGGCACCTTGTCGAGCCGCCCCCCCGCATGCCGCGGCCACCAGTCCGGCGGCAGCGGCCAGCAAACCTCGGCGGCTCATCATGCTCCTGGGTCTCTCATCGCTCCCGCTCATCCGGCCACTTCCCGATTGTGCCCGGTCGCTCGGCCTCCGGGGCACCCATTTGCGGAGAGATCCACGTGGTACGAAACTATCGGGGCAGGTAGAGCCAGACGCCTCCGTCGTCGACCTGGCGGCTCAGGCGGTCCTGGGCGACCAGCAGCTCGAGGTGGGCGCCCGTCTCGCAGATGGCCAGCATCTGGTTGAAGGTGTCAAGGTCGACGACCTTGTGCTCCCGGCGGGTCCAGCGCAACTGCTGCGCCACCTCCCAGGCGTTGGTTGCTCCTCTCTCGACGGCGGCCGCCGTCTCTGCCAGCCGCCGTCCATGATGGTCGATCAACTCGTCGATGCGGGCATGGACACTGGGCGTCACCGACCCGTGGGCCGGAAGGAGCATGGCGTCGGGCAGGGCCCGCACCTTGGCCAGCGATCTCAGGAAGTCGCCGAGCGGGTTGCTGGCCAGGATCGGCTCGAAGCCGATCGACGGCGTGATGCTCGGCAGCACGTGGTCGCCGGCGAAGAGCAACTCGGCCGCCGGGTCGTGGAAGACCACGTGGCCCTGGGTGTGCCCCGGGGTCTCCACGACGGAGAGCTCCCGGCCTCCGTCGAGGATCAGGCGGCCCGGTGCGATCCAATCGTCGGGCAGCTCCCACGACGAGCGGTCACGGTCCACATGGTGCTCGGCCAGCCAGCCGGCAACCTCGTCGACCAGCGCCTTGGCGCCGCTCCTGCGAAGCTGGCGGAGCTGCGGCCCCATCGGGGTGTGCGCCGGGGCTCGGGTGGCGTCCATGGCCGGGCGTTCGCCAGCCCCCATGCTGACCCGGGTGCCGACCTCGCGTCGCACGTGCACGGCCTGGGTGTAGTGGTCGCGGTGCATGTGGGTGATCAGGAACCGGTGGATGTCGGCGACCGAGCAGTCGAGGGCCTGCAGGGCGGCGTTGAGCAACTCGCGGGCCACCGGTACGGCCCAGCCGGAATCGACGAAGACGACGCCATTGCCATCATCGATTGCGTAGATGTTCACGGCCCGCAGCCCGTCGGTGGGCAGCGGCAGCGGGATGCGGTGGATCCCGGGCGCCACCGGGTAGACACCTGGCTCGGTCCATGTGGTGGCGTGCCCAGGGGTGGTGCTCATCGGCCAGATCCCTGAGTCATGGTGACCGTTCTAGCAAGGAGGGGACCCAACCGGTGCCCCGCTGCGGCCCCGAGCCCGACCCAGTCGCTCGGTTTACACCCGGTCCACCCAACACGCCGGGTCCCCGCCCTGCGCAGAGGCGTCGGTAGGGCGGGGCCCCGTCCCTCGCCAACCCCCTTCGGGCCGAACTCGGCGGCGGCGGCAGCAGGCTCGCTCAGCCCTGCCCGGGGGCGAAGCTGACCGTGAGCGCAAGCTCCTCGACGCCCCGGACGACACCGAGGGTCATGGACCCCGAGTCCCCGACGGCGTCGAGCGCCCTGGCCAGATCATCCACCTCCACCAGGCCGGCACCACCGGCGGAGACAAGCAGGTCGCCGTGGGTGACGCCGGCGCCGGCTGCCGGGCCGCCGTCCTCGACTCCCCGGACCAGCAGGCCGTCCCGTTCGGGAAGGCCGACAGCCGCTCGCAGCTTGCGGGCTGCGGGAGCCGGGGCCAGGGCGACCCCCAGGCGCAGCCGGGAGGGTGACTCACCCCGGGCCAGGCCCTCGATGATGGTCCGCAGGTTGGTGTCGGCCGGCAGGGCCAGGTAGAACCCGTCGCCCAGGCGGTGGGTGCTGATCGCCAGCAGACGACCTTCGGCGTCGACGACCGGCCCCCCCGATGAGCCCCGACCGAGGGGAGCGGTGTGCTCGAGGCCGTTGTCGATGAGTCGGCCACGAGGTCCCCGGAAGGCCCGACCCAGAGCGGAGACGGCACCGGTCGTGATGCGGGTCCCCCCTCCGGCCGGCAGGGCCAGGGCAAACACTGCTTGGCCCGCGGCGGCGGGCGCCGGCGCCCAGAGGAGCGGCGCGGCTCCTGCCGTGTCGACGGTGATGGCGGCCAGATCCCCCTCGGCGTCGACCCCGGCGACCTCTCCGGTCACCGAGCGGCCGTCGGCGAAGGTCACCGTTGTCCGGGGACCTCGAAGGTTGTGGGCGTTGGTCGCCGCCACTCCCTCGGAGAAGATGAACCCGGCGCCCCGCCCCGGGCCCCGCCCGACGCGGATCGCGGCCGGCCCGGCCCGCTCCAAGGCCCGTTCGGTGGCCTGCTGCAGTTCCTCGAGCACCGTCATGTGGTCCTCCTCCTCCGTATCCCGTATCCCGATGTCACTTGTTGATTGCAAGTTACCACTCTACCTTCCCATGTCGTTCGCACGATGACCTTGCTGTACAAAACCCGTCATGCTGACCGGATGGCCAGCGACGTGGAGCCCCCTTCCGCCCTGGACCGTGCGCTGCGGAGGGTGGGGGACCGGTGGTCACTCCTCGTCGTGGCCGCCCTTCTCTCGGGTCCCGGGCGGTTCGCCGATCTGGTCGAGGCGGTGCCGGGGATCGCCACCAACGTGCTGTCCCAGCGCCTCAAGCATCTGGAGGCCGAGCGCCTGGTGCTGGCCGTCCGCTACTCCGAACGGCCGGTCCGCTACGCCTACGAGCTGACCGAGGCCGGTCGGAGCCTGGCTGGGACCCTCCGGCTGCTCACCCAGTGGAGCGCCGATCACGGCGACGCCGATGGTGGGGTCCGTCCACCCGTGCACGACACCTGCGGTACGGCGGTCGAGGCGACGTGGTGGTGCCCTACCTGCGATCAGCGGATCGAGGTTGGCCGCGACGAGCCCCGCTGGCTGTGAGTGGAGATGGGAAGAACGGTGCTCGGTGGCGGCGTTGCACCGGGCGTGACCTTCCGACCGACTGCAGACGAGCAGCACCTGATCGACTTCGTCGCCGAGCGCCACGCCGGGGTGCTGGCCACCATCCGTGGCGACGGGCGGCCGCAGCTGTCCAACATCAACTACCTCTACCAGCCCGAATCCCAGCAGGTGCGGATCTCAGTGACCGCGGAGCGGGCCAAGACCCGCAACCTGGTCCGCGACCCGCGGGCCAGCCTGCATGTGACCTCCGAGGACTTCTGGACATGGGTGGTGCTCAGCGGTGACGTCACCCTCTCCGATGTCGCCACCCAGCCCGGCGACGCCGCCGTGGAGGAGCTCGTCGAGCTCTACCGGTCGTTGCAGGGCGAGCACCCGGACTGGGCGGAGTACCGCCAGGTGATGGTGGCCGACCGGCGCCGCGTCGTCCGCATCGCCGTCAACGAGGCGTACGGCCAGCGCCCGCGCTGAGTGTCTGGCTAACGGCCGCTGATAGGGCAGGTCAGCTTTCGGAGATGGAGCGCCGGCCAGGTTGCCAGCAGCGCATCACGACATCGACGTCGATCATGGCCAGTGCGGGCTCCTCGAGGGCCACACGGGGCATTCCGTCCGCCCGGATGGCGTCAAGGAACAGCGACGCGTAGCGCTTCCACAGCCCGGGCCGCACCTCCCGGGAGGCGTCGATCACCGCGGCCAGCAGGATCTGGACCATCGGGAAGTCCGTTGCCGTGACCTCGGGACGCACGGCGCCGGCGTTGATGCCCCGCGAGACGAGCTTGGCCACCACCGGCCCGATGCGCTTGCGGGCGCGCTCGGTGCCGATCCGACCGTGGGCGGCGGAGACGACGACGTGCATCAGGCCGCGGTCGGCGGCCAGCTGGGCGGCGGCTCCCAGGATGAAGTGGCAGACCCCCTGCCACGCATCGGGATGGGCCAGTCCCTCCTCGGCCAACGCCACGATGGCGCCGATCTTGGTCTCGAAGAGGGCGTCGATCAGGGCTTCCTTGTCGGCGAAGCGCCGGTATACCGTCGCCACCCCCACGCCTGCCTCCCGGGCCACCTCGTCGAGGCTGGCGTCCAGGCCGAGGCGGGCGAAGACGGCGGTTGCGGCTTCGAGGATCCGCTCACTGTTGCGCACGGCATCCCTGCGGGTCAGCTCTGGACGGCAGGGCACGGGCCGAGGTTAAACGAACGGGTTCCCAAGACCGGGCGCGTCCATTATGGTGGGAGCGAAACGGAGCAAGAGCCTCCGTTTCGCTGATCAAGAGGTCCCGACTCCCGGCCCCCATGGCCACGACGAGAGATGGAAGAAGGGGATGGAACCATGACAGGACCCTCCGAAGCGGTCAGCGCCGAGGCGCCCAACCCCCGACGGTGGCTCATCCTGGCGGTGGTCGCGACGGCTCAGCTCATGGTGGTGCTCGACGTCACCATCGTCAACATCGCCCTGCCGTCGGCGCAGCGAGCCCTGGGCTTCGCCAACAGCGACCGCCAGTGGATCGTCACCGCCTACGCCCTGGCCTTCGGAAGCCTGTTGCTCCTCGGTGGCCGCATCGGCGACCTCTTCGGTCGCAAGTGGGCCTTCATCGTCGGGCTGGCCGGTTTTGCCGGGGCGTCGGCCGTCGGCGGCGCCGCCAACTCCTTCGGGATGCTGGTCGCCGCCAGGGCGCTCCAGGGCGTCTTCGGAGCCGTCCTGGCCCCCAGTGCGCTGTCCACCCTCGCCACCACGTTCACCACCCCGGCGGAGCGGGGGAAGGCCTTCGGGATCTTCGGGGCGGTGGCCGGCGGGGGCAGCGCCGTCGGCCTGGTCCTCGGCGGCGTCCTCACTGAAGACCTGTCGTGGCGGTGGTGCCTCTACGTCAACCTGTTCTTCGCCGCCATCGCCGGGATCGGCGCCCTGGCGCTGCTCCAGAACCGGACGGAGGGTCGGCGCCCGAGGCTCGACCTGCCCGGAACCCTCCTGGCCTCCGCCGGGCTGCTCGGGATCGTCTACGGGTTCTCCCATGCGGCGACGGCAAGTTGGGGCAATGGCCTCACCGTGGGCTCGCTGCTCGCCGGCGTGGGGCTCCTGGCCGTCTTCGTCATCGTCGAACAACGTGTGGCCCATCCCCTCCTGCCCCTGCGCATCATCGTCGACCGGAACCGGGGCGGGTCCTACCTGTCGGTGGCCTTCTCGGCCATCGCCATCTTCGGGGTCTTTCTGTTCCTCACCTTCTACCTCCAGCAGATCAAGGGCTACAGCCCGATCATCACCGGGCTCGGTTTCCTCCCTCTTACGGCGGCGATCATCACTGCGGCGACCCTGTCCAACATCAAGCTCCTACCCCGGCTCGGCCCGCGGCCCCTGGTCGTTGTGGGCATGCTCTGCGGCTCCACCGGCATGCTCCTGCTCAGCCGTCTCGGGGTCGGCTCGAGGTACGTGGCAGGCATCCTCCCGGCGATGGTCGTCCTCGGCCTGGGCTTCGGGTTCATCTTCGCTCCGGCCATCAACGAGGCGACCGCCGGGGTCGCCCCCCGGGACGCCGGTGTGGCGTCGGCCATGGTCAACACCATGCAGCAGGTCGGCGGTTCGGTGGGCACCGCGCTGCTGTCCACCCTGGCCGCCGGGGCCACCACCACCTACCTGCGCTCCCACCACGGCGCCGCCTCGGTGGTGGCGGCCAAGGGTGCCGTCCACGGCTACACCGTGGCGTTCCTGACCTCCGCAGCCATCTTCGGGGTCGGCGCCGTCGTCGCCGGGGCGCTGCTCAACGGTCGGCCCGTCCCGGCCAGCTCCGGAGCGCCCGAACCCGTACGCGCCTGAGCCCCGGCGTCAGGAGACGCCGAGCAGGTCGATCACGAACACCAGCGTGGAGTTGCCGGGGATCTTCGGCGGTTGGCCGTTGGCCCCGTAACCGAGCGCCGGGGGGATCACCACCTCCCGGCGCCCCCCGATCTTCATGCCGCTGATGGCGCCCTTGAACCCCGGGATGACGTTGCCGAGCGGGAACGTGGCGGGGCCCGCCCCGTCGGTCCACGAGGCATCGAAGACCTTGCCCGTGTCGTAGAAGGCGCCGACGTACTGCACCTTCACGGTGCTGGTCGCTGCGGCCGCCGCCCCCGAGCCCACCACCAGGTCCTTGCCGGTCAGGGCCGGCGGAGCAGCCCCCGTGCCGGGGCCGACGACGGGTTCCCTGGTCAGGTCCGTGGCGCCGGTCACCGCCGGAACGGGCCCCTCGGCGATGGTGTCGGGCTCCGCGCTGCCCCCCGCCGGGGCAGACACGGTGGCCGGGTCGGGCGGGGTCGTCCCGGAGCCCGTGGCCGGGGTGCCAGTCGTCGCCCTGGTCGATGATGAGCCGCAGGCGGACGCTCCCAGAGCGAGGGCGAGCGCCAGTGCGCCGGTGCTGACAGCCAGGGCCGGTCGTTGGAACATGGTCAAGCACGCTAGGCCACTCGAGCATCACGTCCGCGGCGGGCTGGAGCACCCCAACGGGCGGAGGGCCCCGTCCACCCTCCGCACCCGGGGCCCTGCGCCACGCAGATGGCGGGCTCATCAGCCTGGAAGGCAACCAGGCCAATGGCGGCCTGGTTGCACCCCCCCAGCTAACAGCAAGGCCTGAAGACAAGCAATACGCATTGTTGGTCAAGACGGAGAAGTCGTACGTGTTGGAGGATGGACGGGTCCTGACCGTCTCCGGTAGGATCAGGCCATCCAAGCTCGTGATCGGGGTCGCAGCCACGAGCCGAGGGGCGCCAGATGAATGACCGCGTCGTCAACCATCGAACCAAGTCGGGTGAACCTGCATCGCCGCGGTGCGCCCCGGATCGCAGTGATGACCTCGAGGTGGGCCGCCGCATCGCCCACCACCGCCGGCGCCGGGGCCTGTCCCAGCCGGTCTTCGCCCAGATGGTCGGCCGCTCCACCGCCTGGGTGTCGGGGGTGGAGCGGGGCAAGTACCACCTGGATCGGCTGTCGCTGCTGATCAAGCTGGCTGGGGTCCTCGATGTCAGCGTCGGTGACCTGCTCCCCGACATCGTGGGCTGGGGCAGCGAGGAATCGACCCTGGGCGACGATCCCACCGGCCTGGTCGCCTTGTTGGGGACCTACCCGATCATCGCCGCCCTCTACGGTGACCCGCCCGGTCCGGTCGACCTCGCCGACCTCGAGGCGCGCATCGACGCTCTGGCCGCGCTGGGCCAGGGTGCCGACCATGCCGCAGTGGTGGCCGCCCTGGTGGAGATCCTCCCGCTGGCCGACGCTGCCACCCTCACCGATTCGCCGATGGTCCGCCATCCCCGTTCAGAGCTCGAGAAGCGCCCCTACGTGCTGTCGTCGCGGGCGTACGGGATCGCCGCTCCCGTGCTGTTCTACCTGGGCCAGTCAGCGGCGTCGTGGGTGGCGATCGATCGGGCCATCTGGGCCGCCGGCCGCGGCGACGATCCCGCCCTGATGGTCAGCGCTGTCCTGCGGGCTGCTCGCCTCTTCGTGGTCGACGGGCGGTGGTCGCAGGCCCACGCCGCCGGGGAGTCGGTCGTCGCCGGCCTGGCGGGGGTGGTGGCGGGCGCCGACGCGCCGTCCGCCGAGATTGCCCTGGCTGGAGCCGCCCACCTGGTGCTGGCCACGGTGGCGGCCAACCGCTGGAACCGGGGTACGGCCGACCATCATCTGACCGTCGCCGCCGAGCTGGCCGGGCGCGTCGGGCCCGACCGGCGCTTCTACGACACCGAGTTCGGCCCCGACGAGGTCGCCGTCCACCGGGTCATCGTGGCGGTCGGGTTGGAGGACGTCGGCGACGCTGTCGATGTCGCCCGCGAGGTCGACACCCGGGCCCTGACCCCCGAACGCCATGCCCGGCTGCTGCTGCACTGGGCCCGGGCCGAGATCCTCCGTCGGAACCCCGACCGGGCGGTGGCCCTGCTCCTGCGAGCCGATCGCCTGCACCCCAACCAGACCGCCCACCACCCCCTGTCGCACTCGGCGATCGAGGACCTCGGGGCCATGGCTGTGCGCATCCACGCCACGGGTGAGCTGGCTCGCCTGCAGTCGAAGGTTCGCAAGCCTCGGTGAGCAGGGGTTCGGGCCATCGCCTCGCCCTCATCGACCTGTTGGGCCGACGGGATCCGCCCCTCGACGATCCGGGCGCCGCCTTGGCCGAGTTCCGGGTCCAGGTCGACGGGGTGATCGTCACGAACCCGTCGGCCCGAGTCCGGCGCGACGCCGCCGTGGTCGTCAAGGACCGGCGCCAGCCGCAGGGGGTCCGCAAGCTGGGTCTGGCGCTCGAACGCCTGGGTGTCGACGTCGGGGGCCGCCTGGGCCTCGACGTCGGAGCCTGCACCGGCGGCTTCACCATGGCGTTGCTGGGCCGCGGCGCCCGGCGGGTCGTGGCCGTCGACGTGGGCTACGGGCAGCTCCTGGGGTCCCTGCAACAGGACCCCAGGGTGGTCAGCCTGGAGCGGACCAACGTTGCCGATCTCCACCCGGGGCTGCTGTGCGCCCCCGACGTGTTGGGCGGGCTCCCCGAGATCATCGTCGCCGACGTGACGAAGATCCCGCTCCGCCAGGTAGGCCGCCAGCTGGCCGAACGGCAGGTGCCAGCCTCCGCCGCCGACTTCGTGGGGCTGATCAAGCCCCTCTTCGAGCTCGCCGCCGGCGTCCTGCCCACCACGACGGCCGACCTCGACCATGCGGTCTCGTTGGCCGCCTCCGGGCTGGCCGACTCTGGGTGGACGGTGGTGGAGACCATCGAGTCGGCGGTTCGGGGACACGGGGGGGCCGTCGAGCACTTCGTTCACGCCCGCTGGGGGGAGTCAACCGCCGAACCGGGTGCCGGGGAAGCGACAGCTGGACGGTTGGTGCCGAAAAGCCGACCGTAACCGTCCAGCTGTCTCAGGCTGGGTGTCAATCGCCTCCGGCGTCACCGCCCTTGCCGTACTTCCAGTAGGCCCGGGTGTAGGCCTGCGACCGGTCGAGGTGATGGCAGTCGATCAGGTACCTGCGGATGCGGCGGCTGGCCGCCGCCTCGCCGGCCATCCAGAACCGGGTGTCGGGGGCCTGGGCCAGGCGGCGGCCGACGCCGTCGTCTTCGGTGAGGACGGCGACGAGGGCGTCGCCGGCGCGGGCGGCCTCGGGGCGGTGCCACCAGCGGAGGGTGAACGGCGCTGCGCTGGCCAGGGCCAGCTCCGTCTCGCCCTCCGGGACCTCCACGTGGACCTCGGCCGAAGCGGACGCCGGGAGGGCCTCGAGGAGGGAGGCGAGAGCAGGGAGCGCACTCTCGTCGCCGGCAAGCACGTAGCGGGAGGCGTCGGGGTCGAGGGGGTAGCCGCCGGCCGGGCCCCCGATGACGACCGGGTCACCGGGCCTGGCCGTCTCCGCCCACCCCGAGCCCGGGCCGGCGCCGTGGACCACGAAGAGGACCTCGAGCTCAGCCGGGCCGGGCTGGAAGCGGCGGGGGGTGTAGGTGCGCACCGTGGGGCGGGGGTTGGCGGCGGCGAACACCCGGCCGCCCCCGCTCTCCTCCAGCTCCAGGCCCCGGCCGTTAGGGTCGGGCAGGAACACCTGGATGTGCTGGGCCGGGGCGGTCAGCTCGAAGCCGTCCAGGCCTTCGCCGGTGAACGTCACCGCCACCAGGTGCTGGCTGAGCGCCCGGACGCTGCTGGCCACTGCCGGGCGCAGAACCCGCTTGGCCCGAGCCGAGCTCGTAGGAGGTGAGGGGATCCTCTGCACGTTAAAGGCGCTGCACGTTAAAGGCGCTGCACCTTACGGGCGGCCCTGGTTGGGGACCCGCGTCACCGTTGCGGCCACGTCGACGGCGCAGGACCGGCAGGTGGTGGTCGATGGCAGGGCGGCCAGGCGCTCGGTCCCGATGAGCCGGCCGCAGGCGGCGCAGCGTCCGTAGGTCCCGTCGTCGAGGCGGGCCACGGCGGCGCGGAGGTCGTCGGTGGCGGCTCGACTCCGGGCCAGGAGGGCGCCGACCCGGGCCCGTTCGTAGCCGATGGTGGAACCGTCGGGATCATGCTCGTCGTCGGGACCCTCGGCGGTGGCTGTCTCGAGGGCACCCAGCTCGGCGCTCAGGTCGTCGGCTCGCCGCTGCGCCGCCTCCAGCTCCCGCCGCAGCCCGTCGCCCGTCGTCCCGGTCACGTGCCGATGGCCGGGGGCCGGCCGGTGTCGACGATGGCCACACCGTCGGGGGCCACACGGGTGGCGGCGCCCTCTGGGTGCGATGCGACCACGATGCCGCCGGCCGGCAGGGCCAGGGGGACCGGGGAGGTGCCCAGGTTGACGACCACGGTGATCCGGCCTCGCCGCAGGATCAGCCGCCCTTCGGCCTCCGACACCGTGACCTCCGTGGCAGCCAGGTCGGGGTTGGTGATGTCGGCGAACCGGCGGCGCAGAGCAATCAGCGTGCGGTACCACTCGAGCATCGAGGCGTGCTCGCCGTCGCCCAGCTCCGACCAGTCCAGCTTCGAGCGGAAGAACGTCGCCGGGTCCTGGGGGTCGGGCACCGTGTCGGGGGACCAGCCGAAGGACGAGAACTCGTGCGTGCGGCCCTCGGTGACGGCCCGGCCCAGCTCCGCGTCGGCGTGGTCGGTGAAGTATTGAAATGGGGTGGACGCCGCCCACTCCTCACCTTGGAACAGCAGGGGGACGAACGGTGAGCACAGCAGCAGCGCGGCGGCGATCCGGGCCCGGCCGGGCGTGGTCAGGTGGCAGAGGCGTTCGCCGAGCGCCCGGTTGCCCACCTGGTCGTGGTTCTGGATGCACACCACGAACGCCGACGCGTCGAGGCCGACGGGGGCCCGGCCGTGCACCCGCCGGCGGTGCGGGGAGTACTCGCCGGCGTACACCCACGCCCGGCGGAGCGCGGTGGCCACGTGGGCCAGCGAACCGAAGTCCTCGTAGTACCCGTTGGTCTCGCCGGTCAGCGCGGCGTGGATGGCGTGATGGAACTCGTCGGCCCATGCCGCGTCCAGCCCGTACCCACCGGCCAGGCGGGGGCGCACGAACCGGGGGTCGTTGAGGTCGCTCTCGGCGACGACGAACAGCGGGCGGCCGACCTGGGCGGCCAGGGCCGCCACGGCGACACTGATCGTCTCGGCGATGTGGACCGCCGAGGTGTCGGCGATGGCGTGCACAGCATCGAGGCGGAGGCCGTCGATGTGGTAGTCGCGGAGCCAGGCGACGACATTGTCCACGATGAACGAGCGGACCTCGCCCGAGTCGGGCCCGTCGACGTTCACCGCGTCCCCCCAGTTGGTGACGTGGCGGTCGGTGAAGTACGGGCCGTAGCGGCTCAGGTGGTTCCCGGCCGGCCCCAGGTGGTTGTAGACGACGTCGGCGACCACGCCGATGCCCCGGGCGTGGCAGGCGTCGACCAGCGCCTTGAGCCCGTCGGGGCCGCCATAGGCGTGGTGGGAAGCGAACAGGTCGACGCCGTCGTAGCCCCAGCCCCGCCGGCCGCTGGCCTCGGCCACGGGGAGCAGCTCGACGGCGTTGACGCCGAGCTCGACGAGGTGGTCGAGGTGGGCGATGGCGCCTTCGAAGGTTCCCGATTCGGAGAATGTCCCCACGTGCAGCTCGTAGAGGACGGCCGACGGCAGGTGGAGGCCGCGCCACGACCGGTCGGTCCAGGCAAACGCCTCATGGTCGACCGTGCGCGAAGGGCCCTCCACGCCGTTGGGCTGCCACGGCGAGCGGGGGTCGGCCAGGACGGGGCCGCCGTCGAGGCTGAAGCCGTAGTCGGTGCCGGCGGCGACGGTCTCCTCCAGCGTCCACCAGCCCCGTTCGTCGCGCCGCAACCGACGGCGCTGGCCGGCGACGACGGCATCGACGCGCCCCGGCCTCGGGGCCCACACCGACACGGAGCAGGCCGCCATCAGCGCCGGCGGATCTCGTAGACGCAGCTGTGGGCGCCGCTCACGATGTGCGCCACCCGCTTGATGTCCGCGTCGGGCAGTGCGGCCCGGAGGAACGCCAGCTCGCTGGTGCAGGCATGGTCGTAGCGGCGCGCCACGTCGAGCACGGCGCAGTTGTGCTCGTTGACCGTCCAGAAGCCGGTCGAGAGCTGCGTGGCGTCGGCCAGGTAGCCGTCCTCGTCCAGGATCGTCGCCAGCTCCCGCACCCGGTCGTCGAAGTTCTTCCCGGCCAGGCGGACCTCGGCGCGCCGCGCCCGCTGCGCGCCCCGCTGATCGAACACCCGGGCCACCAGGGCCGGGTCGGTGGCATCGAGGAAGCCCAGCAGCTGGTTGGTGAGCTGGCCGTAGCGCTTGGGCCACAGCGACTCGGCCGCCGGGGCCAGGCAGTAGCGGCGCCGGGGACGGCCCGGGCCGGAGCGCTCGTCGCGATGGGCGACCAGACCCCGGTCCTCGAGCGGCCGCAGGTGTTGGCGCGCCGCGCTGACGGTGATGCCCAGCCCGCCGGCCAGCTCGTCGGCGGAGATCTCACCGGCTCCCTTCAGCTGCTCGAGCACGGCGCGCACCGCCGGTGAGAACCCTCCCAGCGCCGAGCCGGACCCGGCCGTCTCGCTCGGCGCCAGCTCCACCGGCTCGCTGGGCCGCTCTCCACCCTCGGGGGCGCTCATCGCAGGATCAGGTGGCTGTCGCCGAACTCGTGCCACAGGTACCTCCGTGCCAGCGCGGCAGTGTAGGAGGCCTCCAGCAACGGGCGCCCGGTCACCGCCTCGAGCAGCTGGAGGTGGGAGGCCTGCGGTTCGTGCCACCCGGTGATGAGCCCGTCGACCGCAGCCACGCCCCTCGCCGGGCTGATCACCAGATCGGTCCACCCTTCCCCGGCGTGCACGTGACCGTCGCCGTCCACCGCCGTCTCCAGCGTGCGCACCGCGGTGGTGCCGACGGCGATGACGCGCTGTCCGGCGGCCCGGGTGGCGTTGACCAGCGCGGCGCTGGACTCGGCCAAGCGGTACCACTCGGCTGAAGGCGGTTCATGCGCTTTGGGTGACGAGACCCCGGTGTGGAGCACGAAGGGCGCGAAGCCCACCCCGGCAGTGACCAGGCGGGTGACCAATCGGGCGGAGAACGGCCGGGCCGCGCTGGGCATCTCCGCCGATCCCGGGTGGGCGGCGAACACCGTCTGGTAGGCGGCGATGGGGCGGTCCCGGGTGATGTAGCTGTAGCGGATCGGCCGCCCGTAGCGGCCCAGGTGGGCCAGGACCCCTTGGGGCAGCGCCAGTGTGGCCGCCCACAGGCGGATGCCGGCGTCCCCCGGTCCGTAGGCGGCTCGCAGGAGCCGGGCCTGGCCCCCGCCCGCCACGTCGAGGACCAGGCCGGCGGGGGCGTCGAGCCATGGAGCGGTGGCCGGACCGTCGAGGTGGCGCAGCTCGAGGACCCACTCGCCGCTCGGCGAGCGGCCGGCAACGTGGATCCGGGCGGCGGTGCCGTCGGGGAGGCCGGCGTCGAGGGCGGCGGGGATGGTGGCGGACGTGTTGACGACCAGGAGGTCACCAGGGCGGAGGATGGCGGCCAGGTCGGCGAAGCTGCGGTGCTCGATCGACCCGTCCCCCCGGGCCACCATCAGCTTGACGGCGTCGCGGGCCGAGCCCCGTTCCTCTGGCGGCTCGGTGGCCTCCAGCCCGGGTGGCAGCTCGAAGGCCAGGCCGTCGGCGAGGGCTGCCGCCGTCATCGGACCGGCTCGCTCGCTGCGCTGCGGCCGACCGGGAGGTCGGCCAGGCGTACCCGGCCGCTGGCCCGGTCGGAGGCGATCAGGCCGAGCAGTGCGGGGATGACCGTTGCCGGCTCGGGCCGGTCGGAGATGTCCTCGCCGGGGAACGCCTCCTGGTGGAGGCGGGTGCGCAGATCCCCCGGATCCACCGTCCAGGTCCGGCACCACGGCTGCTCCGCTCCCCAGATGGCGCCAAGCTGCTCCAGGGCCGCTTTCGACGACCCGTACCCGCCCCAGCCGGCGTAGGGCTCAACAGCGGCGTCAGAGCTCACGGCGATGGCCCGCGGGTCGTCACCTTGGCGCAGCCACGGCGCCAGGTCCTGGAGGACGGCCAGAGGGGCGATGGTATTGACCTCGTACACCCGTCGCAGCTCATCGAGGGGGTAGTCGACCAGCAGGGGCTGGGGGCTGGGGCCCAACGTGCTGGCGTTGAGGACGACCAGATCGGCCCTCCCGAACGTCCCCACGGCCTCGGCCAGGGCGCCCCGGTGGGCGATGTCGGTCACGTCACCGACGATGCCGGCCACCGCTGACCCCGGTCGCTCGGCGTGGATGGCGCGGAGGCGATCCACCTCTGCTTCGAGCACGGCGGCGTCGCGCCCGTCGATGACCAGCGACCAGCCTTGCCGGGCCAGGCCCTCGGCCAAGGCGGCCCCCAGTCCCAACGACCCCCCCGTGATGACGGCGACTTGTGTGTGCATGATTGCGCTCCCCGATTGGATGATGCTGTCTGTCATCCAGAGATTACACAGCAAAGTCTATCTTTATTCCCGGTTCCTGTTCAGCGGTCGGGGTGGACCAGGCCGCGCTGGTAGGCGAAGACCACAGCTTGGACCCGGTCACGCAGGTCGAGCTTGGTCAGGATGCGCCCCAGATGGGTCTTCACGGTAGCCTCGGCCACGAACAGCTTGGCGGCGATCTCGCTGTTGGATAGGCCGCCTGCGACCTCGACCAGGATCTCGCCTTCCCGCTCGGTCAGCAGGTCGAGGGACGGCCCCGCGACCGGCGCAGGCCCTTCACGCAGGTCGGGGAGCTTGACGGCGAAGGTGTCCAAGAGGCGGCGGGTGACGCTGGGGGCGACGACGGCGTCACCGGACGCCACGGTGCGGATGGCGGCGGCGAGCTCGGCCGGCGGGACGTCCTTGAGCAGGAAGCCGCTGGCCCCGAAGCGCAGAGCCGTGAACGCGTACTCGTCGAGGTCGAAGGTGGTGAGGATCAGCACCCGCGATGTCGGTGTTTCGGCCACCACCCGCCGTGTGGCCTCGATCCCGTCGGTGCCCGGCATCCGCACATCCATGAGGATCACGTCAGGGTGCAGCTCGGCGGCCAATCGGACGGCGGCGTCGCCGTCGGGGGCCTCACCGACCACGCGGAGGTCGGCCTGCTCCTCGAGCACCATGCGGAAGCCACTGCGCAGCAGTTCCTGGTCGTCGACGAGCAGCACGGTGATGCTCAGTGCGGGCCTCCAGGGCCGACCGGCAACCAGGCCTGGACCCGCCAGCCGCCGTCGGGGCCGGGGCCGGGGCCGGCAGCGACGGTGCCCTGGTGGAGCGAGGCGCGTTCGCGCATGCCGGCCAGACCGTGGCCGGCGCTGCGAGGCAGGTCCGGCGAGGCGCCCTCGGAGGGCCACGGCAGGAGACCGTCGTCGGTGACCTCGATGTCGAGCGCTGGAGCGTGGTAGCGCAACCGGACAACCACAGCATGGGGCTGGACGGCATGCTTGAGGCTGTTGGTCAACGCCTCCTGCACGATCCGGTAGACGGTCAGGCCGGCGCCGGGAGCGACGTCGAAGGGGTCACCGCTGATGTGCAGCGACGCGTCCAGGCCCGTGGCCCGGACGCGCTCGACGAGGTCATCGAGCTCGCTGACGTCGGGCTGGGGGCTGACGTCGGCCCGGGAACCGTTCGATGGCCGCGAGCCGCCGTCTGCGGCGAGGCCCGTGGAGCTGGGGACGCCATCGGCGCGCAGGACGCCGAGCAGGCGGCGGGTGTCTCGCAGCGACTGGCGGCCCAGGTCGGAGACATGGGCAATGGCGGTGGCCGCCCGCTCCGGCTCGCTGGTCAGCTTGGCGGAGGCGCCGTCAGCCAAGCTGACCATGACCGCGAGGCTGTGGGCCAGCACGTCGTGCATCTCCCGGGCGATCCGGGTCCGCTCGGCGACGGCCGCCATGCGGGCCTGCTGGTCCCGTTCGTGCTCCAGGCGCTCGGCCCGCTCGATGAGCGTGGCCAGGTGGGCCCGGCGGGTCCGGACGTTGACGCCCAGAAGGACGGCGGCAGCGCCCATGGCCGACAGGAACACCAGGGAGCGGGTCCAGTCGCCGGCCAGGGTCCAGCGCACGGTGGCCAGGACGACGCCGACCTCGACGATGGCCGCCGCCGCCAGGGCGGTGCGCCGGGGTCGGTGGACCGACACGGTGTAGAGGGCCACCAACAGGGAGATGTCGGCAAGCAGGCGCTCGGCGAAGAGGAACTGGGCGAAGGCCACCACGCTGATGGTGACGAACACGGCCACGGGATAGCGCCGGCGCCAGATGATGGGCAGGAGCAGGCCGGCCTGGAGGATGGCCGAGACCGCACCGCTACGGTGGTCGCGCAGCAGCCACGGGGTGCTGATGGCCGCCAACACCAGGGTCAGGGCGGCGTCGGTAAGGACCGGGTGGGCGTGCATGGTGGCCGTCCAGCGGGCCCACAGCGCCCCGCCGGCTCCAGCGTCCCCAGCGCCGGGATCGTGCCCGGGGTCGTCGAGGAGCGCGGCCAGCGCGGTCATGCGTCCCGGCGACGCAGGCTGATGGCGGCGGCGAGGATGGCGATGGCCAGATAGCCCACGAACAGTGCGAACCCGGCCCACGGGTGCATCATCGCATGGTCGCTGTGCTGGCTGTAGAGGGCCTGGCCGGCGTTGGAGGGGAAGTAGGGGACCACCGAGTCCTGCCAGCTGTTGGGCAGGAGGTTGGACAGGCCGGGCAGGACCAGCAGGAGGCCGAAGAGGGCGGCGATGCCTCCGGCGGTGTTGCGGACGATGAACCCGAACGAGACGCCCAGAAGGCCGGCAACCGTCAGGTACAGGGCGACCCCGATCACCGATCGGAGTGCGCCGGGGGCGCCGAGCGACACCCCGTGGGTGCCGAGAAGCGCCTCACCGCCCCAGAAGGCGGCGAACGACGACACCAGGCACACCGAGAACACCACGGCGGCGAACACCGCCAACTTTGCCCACAGGACCGGCAGCCGGGTGGGGACGGCCGCAAACGTGGCCCGGATCATGCCGGTGGAGTACTCGCCGCTGATGATCAGCACGCCGAGCACGCCGACGGTCAGCTGGGCGATGTTGACTCCCCCCAGCACCCGGTCGATGGCGTTGAAGTTGTGAGGATCCGTGGAGGCGAAGTTGGCGTTGGTCACCGCAGCGATGATCAGGCCGATGCCGACCATGCCGATGATGGTGACGGCCAACACGATGAGGGTGGAGCGCAGGGTCTTCAGCTTGATCCACTCCGAGCGCAGGACCAGGGGTTGGCGCACGGGGTGGACCTCGACGGGGCTGGCAGGCGAGGTGCTGCTGGCCGGGGTGGGAGCGGTGGTCGTGGTGGTCATGCTGCACTCCGTTCGGCCTCGGCGGCCCCGTGGTCGCCGTTTGTGGTGCCGTGGTACTCAACGGCATCGGCCGTCATCTCCATGAAGGCCTCCTCCAGGGAGGCGTTCTCGGCGGTGAGCTCGTGGATGGCCAGCCCGTGGTCGCAGGCCAGGTCGCCGATCCCGGCGGGCGTCATGCCGGTGATGCGCACGACACCGTCGTCGCCGGGGAGAACGGTGATGTCCGGGCCGGCCAGCAGCTCGGCCAGGCGACCGGCCTCCGGCGAGCGGACCCGCACCGAGCTGGTCGAGGCGCTGCGCAGGAACTCGGCCACGCCCACATCGGCGATGAGCCGGCCCCGACCGACCACGATGATGTGCTCGGCGGTGACGGCCATCTCGTTCATCAGGTGGCTGGACACGAAGACCGTCCGTCCCTCGGCGGCCAGACCCTTGAGCAGGTTGCGGACCCAGCGGATGCCCTCGGGGTCGAGGCCGTTGACCGGCTCATCGAGCAGCAGGGTGGCCGGGTCGGCCAGCAGGGCGACGGCGATGCCCAGGCGCTGGCCCATACCCAGCGAGAAGCCGCCGACCCGCTTGGAGGCCACGTCGCTCAGCCCGACGAGGTCGATGACGTCGTCCACCCGGCGATCGGAGATGCCATGGGTGGCGGCCAGAGCCAGGAGGTGGTTGCGGGCGGAACGGCCGGTGTGGATGGCTCGGGCCTCCAGCAGGGCCCCCACCTCGTGCAGCGGTGCGGCATGGTGGGCGTAGTGCTTGCCGTTGACCGTGACCTGCCCGGCGGTGGGGGCATCGAGGCCGAGGATCATCCGCATGGTGGTCGACTTGCCGGCCCCGTTGGGTCCCAGAAAGCCGGTCACCACGCCCGGGTGCACCGTGAAGCTCAGGTCGCTGACCGCGGCCTTGTCGCCGTAGACCTTGGTGAGGTGCTCGGCGACGATCATCGGATTCCGCTGGTCGGGTTCGGGGGGAAACGCATGCATCGACGGTATCGGCACGGCCCGGTCGGGTCGACCACCTGGGGGATGATTCGGCGGCGGCGGTGCTACGACTGGTGGTGTAGCCGTCCCGCCCCGCAGCGCCGAAGGCGACACGACGAACCCGGCATCGTGATAGAACCGAGATATCCGACATCCGCCCCGGCGAGCGGCGACGAAGAGAAGCCGGAGGTGGCCCTTGCCATGGCGGATCACACTGATGCGATTGAACCGGATGCAAAGATTGATACGGATGCAAAGATTGACACGGATGCGACTGATGCTGGCGTGATCGTGCCGGAACCAGCCGATCCGTCCCAGGAGGGCAACGAGGCCCCATCGGGCCTGAGCCGCCGCCGCTTCATCGGGCGAGGGTCCCTCGGAGTGGCCGCCGCCGGCGTGCTGGGCAGCGTCCCCGCCCTCCCGTCGTTCTTGAGCAGCTCGGCGCCCGAGGCATCGGGCGACGCCGGGGCCGCGACCGCGGATGCATCAGCGGTCGAGCAGACCATCGTCGCCCACGTGCATGACATCAACGCTGGCGAGATCAGCCTCTACATCAAGGGGCAGACCATCTCCGTGCGTGACCCCCAGCTGGCCCGCACCATCGCCCGTGCTCTGCCCTGAGCCGCCCCAAGCGTTTTCTACCCGTACACCTTCCGTCCACCCTTATCAGCCTCACCACTCACAGGAGCCCCATGTCGTCTCATCGTGAAGCACCCGAGATCTCCAAGGATCCCACCGCTGACAGCACCGACGTCTACGCCTTCGTCACCCCTGACGCGCCGTCGACGGTCACCCTGATCGCCAACTACATCCCCCTCCAGCACCCCGACGGCGGTCCCAACTTCTACGAGTTCGACGACCACGTCGGCTACTACATCAACATCGACAACACGGGGACGGGCACCCCCAACATCTCCTACAAGTTCGAGTTCACGACGGTCAACACCAACCCGGCCACGTTCCTCTACAACACCGGGGCCATCCTCAGCACCACCGATTCGCACTGGAACCGCAGGCAGACCTACAAGCTGAGCCGCATCGACCACGGCCCCAACGGGACGACCACGACGGTGCTCGGCACCGGGATCCCCTGTCCACCGTGCAACATCGGCCCGTTCTCCACCCCCAACTACGTCAGCAACGTGGTCACCCCGAGCATCAAGAACGTGTCGGGGGGCGGCCACTCGGCCAAGGTCTTCGCCGGCCAGCGCGCGGAGGGCTTCTACATCGACCTCGGCTCGGTGTTCGACCTGGGCGACCTGCGCCCCTTCGAGACGGCCCACGCCGGCTTCATGAGCAGCGGCCTGATGGGCGGCATGCCCGGGGTCAACTCGACCGACAAGGTCAACGTCCACTCCCTGGTCCTCCAGGTACCCATCTCCGAGGTGGTGTTTGGCGGCGGCACCCCCAGCGGGCCGATGGCCGCCAACGCGGTGATCGGGGTGTGGACCTCGGCCACACGCCGAGCCGTCACGGTCCACCAGGACAAGAACCGGCTGGGGGGCACGTCCACCATCGGCGCCGAGGTCCAGGTGTCGCGCCTGGCCAACCCCTTGGTCAACGAGCTGCTGATCACCTTGGCCACCAAGGACCAGTGGAACGCCAACCAGCCGGTGGGCGACACGAACCCCACCTTCCTGTCCCGCTTCCAGCACCCCGAGCTGGCCAACCTGCTCCCGGTGCTGTATCCGGGGGTCTTCCCGAACCTGGCAGCGTTCAACGGCACCAGCCGCGTGCGCGACGACATCGTGGCCATCCTGCTCACCGGCATCCCCTTCGGCGTCCTGAAGGACCGGAACAACCAGCCCATCGCCTTCAGGAACGACCTGGCCAAGCCGGGTGTCTTCGCCGACCTGCTGCGGCTCAACGTGGCCATCCCGCCGACCACCAGTGGTGCGAGCAACCTCGGGGTGATCGGCGGCGACCTGGCCGGGTTCCCCAACGGCCGGCGGGTCTTCGACGACGTTGCCACCATCGAGCTGCGCGCCGTCGCCGGGGTCACCCTGCCGCTCGTCACCACCTACACGCCCGATGCCGCCGCCGGTGCCGTCAACTTCGGGCTCACCTCCAGCGCTACGGACCTGACGGCGAAGAACACCGAGTTCTTCCTGAGCACCTTCCCCTTCCTGGGCACCCCCCACGCCGGCTATGACGTGGGCACCACCCGGGAAATCGACCCGAACCTCAGCACGTACTGAGACGGTGGAGCCTGAGCGGACGGCGGTGAGCAGAGCCGGGACGGTCGTCCTCGACATCGGGGGCGACGTGGGCGCTGCGGTGATCGTCGTCCCTGCGCAGCTGGCAGGGACTGAGATCGAGATCCGGGCCGACGGTGAGGGCTGGGCGGGCGTCCACACCGCGGTGCGCGAGCGCGAGATGCCCACGGGGACCTCGGTGCATGCCGCCGTCTTCGAGTCGCTGCCGTCGGGCGCCTACCACCTACGGGTCCGTCACGGTGAGACCCAGGCGAGACCTGTGAGCTTGACGGTGAGCGGTGGTCAGGTGACGGAGTTCTCCTGGCCGGGTGCATGACCATCCGGTCGAAGTGCAGTGAACAGAGAAGTGCAGTGAACAGAGAAGTGCAGTGAACAGAGAAGTGCAGTGAACAGAGCAGGACTAACCGTTGGACCTTGCCGAAAGGGCGCATGAGATGAGATCAACAACGTGGTTGCCGAGACGGTCCGGGCCGCTGCTGGGCGCAGCGGTGGCCATGGCATGCGGCGTGGGCCTGTTCCTGCCTGGCGTCACCGCCACAGCCAGCGCCGCCCCCGCGAAACCCCTGCTCGTCCACACGTTGCCGAGCAGCTACGTCACGATGACGCCAACGCGGGTCACCGACACCCGGCCGGCCAGTGGGTTCCCGAACTCCGGAGCACCGGTGGCCGCCGGAGGCTCGCTCAACGTCGACGTGTCGGGCTTCGTGCCGGCCACGGCGACCTCCGTGTCGCTGTCGGTCACCGCCGCTGACGCCAAGAAGGCTGGGTACCTGAGCGTCCTGCCATTCGGCACCCCCCAGAGCACGCCGCCCACGTCGGTGCTGAACTTCGTTGCCGGAGGCCCGACGTGTACGACCGTCGACTGCGTGGTGCCCAACCTGGTGGTCAGCAAGGTGGCGGCCGGCCAGGTGACGATCATCAACGGCTCCGCGGGCACGGTCGACGTCGTCGTCGACCTCGAGGGCTACTTCGACCCGATCGGTGCCCTCACCAATGGCGCCGGCCACTACACCGCCGTCACGCCCTACCGCACGGCCGACACCCGCTGCGCGGTCTCCAGCCCGCCGCCGTTCTGCGCGGCCGAGACGTCGCTGACGACCAACACCACGCCAGCGCTCGGTGCGGGCGGGACCCTCGATGTGCCCATCATCCCCGGGATCGAGGCGGTCGCCGTGCAGATCACGGCGACCAACACCAGAGTCCCGTCCAACGACTACCTGACGGCATACGCCACTGGGTCGACACGACCGTTGGCGTCCAACGTCAACTTCGTCAGCGGGCAGACGACATCCACCCGGGCCATCGTGCCGGTCGACCCGGTCACCAATGGGATCACCATCTTCAACTTCACGGGGAAGGCGGACATCGTCGTCGACGTGGCCGGATACTTCAGTGATACCACGAGTGACCCCACCCAGGGCTCGTTGTACACGCCGATCAGCCCGGTGCGGATGCTCGACACCCGGCCGGGCACCATCGGTGCCGGTGCCAGCCTGGCGCTGCAGGTGAGCGGCTCGGGCGGCATCCCCGCATCCGCCAACGGTAGCCCGACCGCCGCCGTCCTCGACGTCACCGAGGCCTCCTCGACCACGCCGCCAGCAACTCCGGCGTTCCTGACCGTGACCCCGGATCTTCTGGTGCCGCCGGCAACGACCTCCGACGTCAACTTCGTGGGCGGGGAGACGCGAGCCAATGCCGATCTGGCCACCCTGAGCGACACGGGGGCGGTCAGCATCTACAACTACTCCGGCACCACCGGGGTGGCAGTCGACGCCTTCGGCTACTTCTCGCACGTGGCGACCTTCCTGGGGTAGCGCCCCCGCTTCTCCCGCCGAGCGCGGGTGCGTTCTCCTACCATCGTTCGATGGCAGCGACCGGGCTCGGGGGCGACGATGTCACGCTCGAGCCCGTTGCCGGGTCCCGGCGCGAAGCCGGCAAGAAGCGCAACCGGGACCGGCTCTACGAGGCGGCGCTGGAGCTGTTCGCCGGGAAGGGCTACGACCTGGTCAGCGTCGACGACATCTGCGAGCTGGCCGGCGTGGGACGGGCCACGTTCTTTCGCCTTTACGGCACGAAGGCCGGACTCCTCAGTGAGTTCAACCGTCGCCTGGCCATCCGCGCCCGTCGAGCAGTCGTCGCTGCCGAACCGGCCGATGCGGGCGAGGGGCTGAGGGTGGTCTCCCACACCATGTGCGCCACCTGGGCGGAGAGCGGCGTGGCGCTCCGGAAGCTGGCTCAGGAGTACCTCCAGACGGTCAGCGTGGAGGACGGCACCCGCAAGGGTCAGCCCGACCTGCGGGCACTGGTGACCGAGATCGTGGCCCAAGGTCAGCATCAAGGAGAGCTGGTGGGCCGCCCGGGTGCGGAGTTCATATCCTGGATGGTCGTCGCCACCATCTCCGGAGCCATCGCCACCTGGCTGGGCAGCGTGGAGACCCTCAACCGGCGGAGCGACCAGGCCCTGGAACTGCTGCTCTCGGGCATGTTCGCCGTCCGCCCCTCCTCGCCTGTCAGCCCGTGAGCGGGGACGAGACCCACGGGACCCCACCACCACCCGACGATGTGTCACCGGCGCGGACTGGAGACTGCTCGGACGGTTCGCGGGACGGCGTTCGGGGAACATCATGTGCGGGACGAGACCGTGAGGGGTCGGCCGTGATCAACGCAGGAACGTGGGTGGCCTGATGGCCGAGGAGTCCACGCTCGAAGAGTTGGCCGCACCGCTGGACCTGTTGCTCAGCGATGCCGCCACGGGACCGCTGCGACGGTTCCTGCCCGGCTCGGCAACGGCATGGTTCGGCCTGGGACTGGCCCGCCGACCGGTGCCGGTGACCAAGACGCTGGGCCGGTTGAGCCTGGAGCTGACCAAGATCGGCCTGCGGCGCTCGTACCTCGAGGCGGACCCCAAGGACAAGCGCTTCGCCGAGCCGGCGTGGCGGAACCAGCCCGGGCTGCGGGCCATGCTCCAGGCGTACCTGGCGGTCGGCCGCGCCGTCGGGGAGCTGCGCGACACGGCGGACCTGGAGGGGGCGGACGCCACCGAGGTGGACTTCGCCCTGGGCAACGTGCTCGATGCCCTGGCGCCCTCCAACAACCCGTTCCTCAACCCCCTGGCCTACAAGGCGGTCCTCGACACCGGGGGGCGCAGCGTGGCTCGCGGCGTGCGGAACCTGCTCAGCGACGCCAGCCAACCTCCCCGGATCCCGTCCATGGTCGCCCCCAATGCCTTCGCGGTGGGCGAGAGCGTGGCCCTCACCGAAGGCTCCGTGGTGGCCCGCACGCCGGTCTTCGAGCTGATCCAGTACAAACCGCAGACCCACGAGGTCTCGGAGATCCCGTTGGTGATCGTCCCCCCCACGATCAACCGGTTCTACGTGCTGGACCTGACGCCGGGGCGCAGCTTCGTGGAGCACCTGGTGCAACACGGCCAGCAGGTGTTCATGATGTCGTGGCGCAACCCGGATCGCCGCCATCACAAGTGGGACCTGTCCACCTACGGCCAGGCCATCGTCGAGGCCCTGGAGGCGGCCCGGTCGATCACCGGTACGGAGACGGCGTCGCTGCTGGCGCTGTGCTCGGGGGGCGTCATCGCCTCCATGCTCATGGCCCACCTGGTCGACGTCGGGCGGGCCGGCGAGGTGGCGTCGTTCTCGCTCGGTGTGACGAAGCTCGATCAACGCAAGGCAGGGGTCATGAACGCCCGCCTCGACGACCGCCAGGCGGCGGAGGCGGTCAACGCGTCGGCGCGCGTCGGGTTCTTCGACGGCCGGACCCTGGCCGAGGTGTTCGCCTGGTTGCGGCCCAACGACCTCATCTGGGGGTACTGGGTCAACAACTACCTGCAGGGCAAGGCGCCCAAGGCGTTCGATGTGCTGTTCTGGAACGCCGACGCCACCCGCATGACCGCCGGCCTGCATCGGGACTTCATCGCCCTGTCACTCGGCAACAGCCTGAGGACGGCCGGAGCCTCGACCATGCTGGGCTCGCCGGTGGACCTGAGCTCGGTGAAGACCGACACCTACATCCTGACCGGCATCGCCGACCACATCTGCCCGTGGCAGAACTGCTACCTGTCGACGCAGATGCTGGGCGGCGACACCCGCTTCGTGCTGTCGACCGCCGGGCACATCGCCTCGCTCGTCGACCCTCCGGGCAACCCCAGGTCCCGGTTCCGGGTGGCGCCTGCCAACCCGGCCACCGCCGAGGAGTGGATGGAGGCGGCCGAAGAGCAGAAGGGCTCGTGGTGGGCCGACTACCGGGGCTGGCTGGAGGAGCGCAGCGGCGCAAAGCGCCCCGCCCCCGAGGCGCTGGGCAACGGCCGGTACCCGGTGGTGACCGCCGCCCCGGGGACCTATGTCTTCGACACCTGAGCCGGCACCCGCGCTGGTGGGGCCCAGTCAGGTGGGACACCGTCAGGAGGTGGTCCGCACCGTCGTCGTCGACCGTCAGCGCGTGCGGGTCAGCGTCCGCCCCGGGCACGGCCCCGGCCTGCCCCTGGTGCTGATGAACGGCATCGGTTCCAGCCTGGAGCTGCTTGACCCCCTGGTCGCCGCCTTCGACCCGGCCACCACCGTCATCCGCTTCGACGTGCCCGGCACCGGGGGCTCGCCGGCGCCGGCCCTGCCGTACCTGCTGGTCGTCCTGGCCCGCACGGTCGGCAAGCTCCTCGACGAGCTCGGCGTCGACCGTGTCGACGTGCTGGGCATCTCCTGGGGTGGGGCGCTGGCCCAGCAGTTCGCCTGGCAGAACCCGCGCCGCTGCCACCGCCTGGTGCTGGTGGCCACCACGCCCGGCGTCGGCATGATCCCCGCCCGGCCGTCGGTCATGGCCCGCATGATGACCCCCAGGCGCCACCGTGATCCCGACTACGCCAGCGAGGTGGCCGGCCGCCTCTACGGGGGAGTGTTCCGCCGGCAACCGGAGCGGGCTCGAACCGTGCTGCATGCCGAGAGTCGCCTGGGACCCAAGCGCGGCTACCTGTTCCAGCTCATGGCGCTCTGGGGCTGGTCGAGCCTGGTGTGGCTTCCCACCATCCGCCAGCGCGCCCTGGTCATCGCCGGGCGCGACGACCCGCTCATCCCGGCGGTCAACGGGTGGCTGATGGCCGCCGGTCTACCCCGGGGGACCCTCCACCTCCACAACGACGGGCATCTGGCGCTGGTCACCGACGGCGAGCGGATGGCGGAGGTCATCCGGGCGTTCCTGGCCCCCCAGTAGGGATCCACCCCGGCGGCCGCTTCTCGGCCCAGGCGGCCATCCCCTCGGTGGCCTCAGCGGAGCTGAACAGCTCGGCGGACCACTGGGCGGTTCGGATGAAGGCGGTGTCGCGATCGAGGGCGGGGACCTCGGCGATGAGGCGCTTGGCGGCCGCCAGGGCCCGGGGCCCGCCGGCCACCAGGGCGGTGACCCATGCGTCGACGGTGCTGTCGAGGTCGTCGGCCGGTACACAGCGGTTGATGAGCCCGACCTCGGCGGCGCGGGCGGCGGAGATGCGCGCAGCGGTCAGGAACAGCTCGGCGGCGTCGGCCCGGCGCAGCTTGGGCAGGCACACGACCGAGATGACGGCCGGGGCCACCCCGATGCGGACCTCGGTGAAGCCGAAGCGGACGTCGTCGGCGGCCACCGACAGGTCACAGGCCGCCACCAGGCCGACGCCGCCGGCCACGGCGTGACCGGCCACGCGGGCCACGACCGGTTTCGGGCTGTCGGCGATGGCGGCCAGGATCTCGGGGATGGAGCGGCGGGCGGCGTTGCCCCTGCCCGTGGCTTTGAGGTCGGCGCCGGCGCAGAACGCCGGGCCGGTGTGGGTGACCACGATGACCCGGACGCCGCGGTCGTCGATGGCGTCGTCGATGGCGTCGCCCAGGCCGTCGATGAGGGCGGGGGAGAGGGCGTTGCGGTTGGCCGGCGAGTTGAGGGTGACGGTTGCCACCCCCCCGGTGACGGTGAGGGTGACGACGGGATCGTTCACGCCTGCACCTCCAGGAGGGTTTGGGGAATGTCCACGATCCGCGCCCGGAGCCACTCGCCCAGGCTCTTGGCCTGAGCGTCGGTGCGGACCGAGGACGCCACGCCTTCACCCAGCAGGCCGTCGACGACGAAGTTGATGGCCCGCAGGTTGGCCAGGGGGTAGCGGTGCACCACGAAGGATCGCGTCTCGGGCAGCAGGACCCCGAACCGCTCGGTGTCGAGCCAGGCCTCGAGCCAGGCCCACGCCGGGTCGCTCCTCGCCCACACACCGACGTTGGCGTTGCCGCCCTTGTCGCCGGAGCGGGCGCCGACGAGCCGGCCCAGAGGGGCCGCCGCCGTTGGTCCACCGGGGGCGGGCACGGTCGGGGTAGGTGTGGGGAGATCGAGGCGCACCGGGGGGTCGGGGGCGATCACCGGGTCGATGGCGCGGCGATCCCCGCCGACGTCGATCTCGGCGCGAACCAGCCCGGCGGGGACCACGGCGGGCCAGTGCACGCCGTAGGCCTGGGTGAACGACGACAGCTGGTACAGGCCCGGGTAGCTGGACAGGGTCTGCTCGGTGACCTTGGCCGTGAACCGGCGGCCCACCTTGGCCTCGTCGGGATCCTTGACGGTGATCCGCAGCTGGGCGGTGGCCGCCTCGTTGCTGGTGGGGTCGTCGGTGTCGGTGCGGACCAGGTCGACGGTCGTCTCGGCGAACGCCTCCCGCCCGCCTGGCAGCGTCGACCACAACGCCGCCTCGAACAGGGCGGCTTTCGCGTCGATGTCGAGGCCGGTGAGCGCCAGGTTGACGGTCGTGCGCCACCCGCCGACGTAGTTGACCGAGACCTTGGTGGTGGCGGGCGGCGACTCCCCCCGCGCGCCGGTGACCGCCACCCGGTCGGGGCTCTCCTGGCGCAGCGCGATGGTGTCGAAGCGGGCGGTGACATCAGGGTTGTGGTATCGGGGCCCGCCGATCTCGTAGAGGAGCTGGGCGGTGACGGTGCCGACGGTGACCGCGCCGCCGTGCCCCGGGTGCTTGGTGATGACCGACGAGCCGTCGCCTGCCACCTCGGCGATCGGGAACCCGGGATGTTCGATGCCGGGGATCTCGGTGAAGAAGCTGTAGTTGCCGCCCGTGGCCTGAGGCCCGCACTCGATGATGTGGCCGGCGACGACCGCCCCGGCCAGGGCGTCCCAATCGTCGCTGTCCCAGCGGTGCCACCACGCCGCAGGGCCGGCGGTCAGGGCGGCGTCGGTGACCCGGCCGGTGATCACGACGTCGGCGCCGGCGTCGAGGGCGGCGGCGATGCCCCAGCCGCCCAGGTAGGCATTGGCTGCCATGACGGCGCGGTCGCCGAGCGGCTCCCTGGTGTCGAGGTGGGCCAGCTTGATGCCGGCGGCCCGCAGGTCGTCGAGGCGGGGAAGCAGGTCGTCACCGGCCACGATGGCGACCGTCGGTTGCAGCCCCAGACGGTCGGCGACGGCGGCCACCGCGTCGGCGCACGCCGCCGGGGCCAGGCCGCCGGCGTTGGTCACCACCTTGATGTTGCGATCGAGGCAGGTTCCCATGACCTGTTCCATCTGGATGACGAAGGTCCGCGCATAACCGGCGCCCGGGTCCCGCAGGCGGTTCCTGGCCAGGATGAGCATGGTCAGCTCGGCGAGCCAGTCCCCGCTGAGCACGTCGATGGGTCCGCCGTCGACCATCTCGGCGGCCGCAGCCAGACGGTCGCCGTAGAACCCGCTGCAGTTGGCGATGCGGACCGCTCCCGTTCTCTCCACGAACGGCGACGCTACCTGCGTCAGGCTGGGAACCGGTCGACCTCGACGAGGGCCACGTCGCCCACGTCGGTCTGGACCCAGGCCCGCTGTCGGTCCCGGCCGACCAGGGCACGGTGGCGGACACCGTTGAGGACCACGTCCACCTCGACGCCCACCGCCGTGCCCCGACAGCCGATCAGGCGCACCGGCCCGGCCCATCCCCCGCTTGCCGCTGAAGCGCTCACCGTCACCGAGAACTGGCCGTCGCGCTGCGCCTGATACCCCACGCCCCAGGTGTCGTCGCCGATCCGCCACTGGGCCCGCTGCGGTGGCATCACCGAATTGCGCCACGCCGGGGGCAGAGAACGCAGCACCCCCGCAGCCGCCCGGCGATGGTGGTGGTCGACCAGGGTGGCGGCCACCGCGGCGAAGCGCTGCTCGCCGGGGCTGGGGACGCGGCGGCGGGGTACGCCGGCGGTGTCCACGAACGAGGTGGTGGCCTCCCCGGCCAGGAACGTCGGATGGCGAAGCGCGGCCACCAGATAGTCCCGGTTGGTGGTCACCCCCCGGATCACCGTGCGCTCCAGGGCCAGGGCCAGGCGCAGCGCCGCCTCGGTCCTGGTGGGGGCGTGGGCGATGACCTTGGCCAGCATGGGGTCGAAGTCGACACCGACCACGCTCCCCGTCTCGATCCCGGAGTCCACCCGAATGCTGCTGGCTCCGTGGGTGACACCGGCGCCCGGTGTGGCTCCTGGTCCTGGTGTGGCTCCTGGTCCTGGTGTGGCGGGGGACCGGTCGGGTTGCCATGCGACCACGGTGCCGGTGGCAGGCAGGAACCCGACGGAGGGATCCTCGGCGTACAGACGGGCCTCGATGGCATGGCCCGACAACCTCAGATCGCTCTGGGTGACGCTGAGGGGATGACCCTCGGCGATGCGCAACTGCTCGCGGACCAGATCCACCCCGGTGACCGCCTCGGTCACCGGGTGCTCGACCTGGAGGCGGGTGTTGACCTTCAGGAAGGAGAACTCCCCGTCGGGGGCGAGGAGGAACTCGACCGTCCCGGCGTTGCGGTACCCGACGGCCCGGGCGGCGGCGATGGCGGCGTCGGTGATCGCCGTGCGCCGGGCAGGATCGAGGGCCGGGGAGGGAGACTCCTCAATGATCTTCTGCTGCCGGCGCTGGATCGAGCACTCGCGCTCGAAGGCGTGGATGACCGTGCCGGCGTCGTCGGCCAGGATCTGGACCTCCACATGGCGGGCGTCGGTCAGGTAGCGCTCGACGAAGACCGTTGGGTCACCGAACGCGGCGGCCGCCTCCCGCTGAGCCGACGCGATGGCGTCAACCAGTTCGTCGGGTCGCTCCACCATCCTCATGCCTTTGCCGCCGCCTCCGGCAGCGGCCTTGACCAACACCGGGAAGCGCAGCGCGGCTCCGGCCACCCCGTCGATGCGGCCGTTGGCGGCCACCTCCAGGGAATCGAGGACAGGGACGCCGGCGTCGGCCATGAGCTTCTTGGCGGCCAGCTTGTCGCCCATGGCGGCGATGGCCGCCGGCGGGGGGCCGACCCAGACCAACCCGGCGGCAGTCACCGCCGTTGCGAAGTCGGCCCGTTCGGAGGCGAAGCCGTAGCCGGGGTGGACGGCGTCGGCCTCGCTGGCCGCGGCCACGGTCAGGATCTTGGCCACGTCGAGGTAGGTGTCAGCGGGTTGCTCACCGTCGAGGGGCACGGCCACGTCGGCCTCGGTCACGAACGGCTCGCCCTCGTCGCCGGCCGCGTAGACGACGATCGTGGTCATGCCCATCTCTCGCGCCGTGGCCATGATGCGGCGGGCGATCTCCCCGCGGTTGGCCACCAGGAGGCGACGGATCGTCTTCACAGCCGGAACACCCCGAAGCCGGACGCGCCCTCCACCGGGCCGCTGTGGCAGGCCGAGAGCGCCATGGCCACCACCGTGGCCGTGTCACGGGGGTCGATGATCCCGTCGTCGGCCACTTGCCCCGTGGCAGACAGGGCCAGGGACGCCGCCCCGGCGAAGCTCTCCACCATCCCGGTGATCGTCTTCTCCTCCTCCTCGTTGACCTCCACCCCCCGCCGGGCCGCCTCCCCCCGCCGCACGATCGACATGACCCCGGTCATCTGCTCGGGGCCCCTGATGGCGATCTTGGCGGTTGGCCACAAGAACACGAAGCGTGTCTCGAACGCCCGGCCCCCCATGCCATCGTTCCCGGCCCCGTAGCTGGCCCCGAGGATCACGGTGATGTGGGGGACCGTCGAGTTGGACAGGGCGTTGATCATCTGGCTTCCGTGCTTGACGATCCCCCCTCGCTCGTCGTCCCTGCCGACCACGTGCCCCGTGCTGTTCTGCAAGAACAGCAGCGGTGTGTTGGCCTGGTTGCACAGCTGGACGAACTGCGTCGCCTTCTGGGCCGAGTCGGAGAACAGCACCCCGTTGTCAGCCAGGATCCCCACCGAGAACCCCCCGACGGTGCCCCAGCCGCACACGATCGTCGGGCCGTAACGGGCCTTGAACTCCTCGAAGCGGCTGCCGTCGACCACCCGGGCGATGACCTCGCGGGCGTCGAGCGGGGTCTTCAGGTCAGGGTCGATGAGACCGAGCAGCTCCTCGAGGTCGGCGACCGGCGGCTCCGGCTCGGCGCTGACCGGGCCGGGCCCCTCCTTGGGCCAGTGCAGGTGGCCGATCACGTCCCGGGCCATGCGGATGGCCTCGGGTTCGTCGTCGGCCAGGTAGTCGGCCAGTCCGCTGACGGTGGCGTGCATCACCGCTCCGCCCAGCTCCTCATCGTCGGCATCCTCCCCGGCGGCCACCTTGACCAGTGGTGGTCCGCCCAGCAACACCTTGGCGCCACCCTTGACGAAGATGGTGTAGTCAGACACGCCGGGCTGGTAGGCGCCTCCCGCTGTCGAGCTTCCGAAGACGATCGACAGCGTGGGGATGCCCATGGCCGAGAGGTTGGTGATGTCGTGGAAGATCCCGCCCGTCTCGGAGAAGTGGGTCAGGTTCCTTCTCAGTGCGGCCTCGGGGTCGGCGCCGCCACCCGGGCCCGGCAGGTCGCCGCCGGCCGACTCCACCAGCTGGATGTAGGGCAGCCGGTTCTGGCGGGCGATCTGGAGAGCACGCTCCACCTTGCGGACGCTGATCGGGGTCAGGACTCCGCCGAGCACGGTGGGGTCGTTGCCCACGATCACGCACTCGGTTCCCGACACCACGCCGATGCCCAGGATCATCCCCCCGCCGACGTTGTCGTCGGTCTGGTGGCCGGCCAGGGTGGACAGCTCCAGGAACGGGGTGTCGCGGTCGAGGAGGAGGGCCACCCGTTCGCGCACCGGGAGCCTGCCCCGCTCGATGTGTCGGGTCACGGCCTGGTGGCCACCGCCGGCGGCCGCCTCGTTCTGCAACCGGTCGATCTCCGCCAGCCGGACCAGCATGGCCGCCCGGTTGGTCGCGTATTCCGGTGACGCCGGGGACACCAGGCTGTGCAGCTG
>JALYZO010000200.1 GCA_030945745.1 Actinomycetota bacterium | reverse complement strand
CACTCGAACACGACACTCAAGGTCTCAACCGACACGGCAGGTTCTCCTCGGGATCGGCGTTCAGGCCGTCCGCACCAACCGGGGCCTGTCACGCAAGAGCAGCGCTGCGCTCCTGCATCCCATCAAGTGGACCGCGACGGGTTCGTCGGGTTGGTTTTTGGGCGCGTCGAATCAAGGGGAGAGCGGTCAAGGGTCGGTCGGAGGCCGAGCGAGGACGCCTTTGGCTCGTTGTCGGGGGTTGGGGGGGTTGCGTTCGAGGGCTCGGTCATGCGCCGGGCGGCTGGTGGGCTGGCCGGCAGACTGATGTACGCGGGTCGGAACCGCAGGAGGGCTTTGCGCAGAGAGGCGCCCCATACTGATCGCGGCTGTAGCGGGTGCGGTCATAGTCTTGACGGGGATCAGTTCTGCAGCGGCGGGTGCCCGGCGCATGACGGGATCCCGCCGGCGAGGATGTCTGTCCGGATTTCCTTGCACAGAACGTTACTTGTGGATGTCCGGTCGTCGGCCCAGCGGGCCAGGTGCTCTGCCCCGCACCGGGTGGTCTCTCGACGTCGCACATGTCGGACCGCCGGGGTGGCTGCGTCGGCCGCCGCGCATGCAGCGGGCCGGGACCGGTCAAAGGCTGCCCGGGTATAACCGGCCGGACAAAGGTACGTGGGAGGATCGGCCGGGCGTCCAGGCCCAGGGCATGCCCCAAGAAGAGGAGGACAGGCTATGGCCTATCAATTCAGGTAACGGGACGCCGAGCACTCCTGCAGGTGGCAGGGGAAAGCGGATAGCGAAGAAGAGCTGATGACCAAGGTGGCCGATCACGTGAAGAAGAAGCACAAGGTGGAGACGACGACCGACACCATCGCCACCTATGTGAAGGGGAAGGTCCGCGAGGTCTGACGGCACGGTCTCTCCGCGTTCGAGCGGGTCCTGTGGCACGACGCAACACCCTGGCCACACCTACGTGAGCAGCCCCCGGCATGCCCGCCGGGGGCAGACCGCCCCGGGGTGGTGACCGACCTCCTACCAACGTGGACGAAGGTTCGTCTCCACGTTCGGTTCGACCGGCGCGGTCAGCGCACCCCACGATGCCAAAACGAGCTTCGTCACCGACCCCGATACTTGTCGGGTGGTGCCGCGTTCGTTCACCGCCCTACCTGGCGGGCGGTTCTCCGGCAGCGGTCAGCACCTCGCGCCCGCCCGCTGCGGGCCCTCCTCGATGGCCGAAGACCGCCGTACCGGCCACCAACACCGTTGCACCCGCCTCCACACAGGCCCGGGCATTGCCGGCATCGACACCTCCGTCGACCTCGATCTCGGTCAACAGTCCCTGGCGCTCCACCTCGGAGCGCACCCGAGCGACCTTGGAGAGGGTGCGCTCGATGAGGTGCTGACCGCCGAAGCCGGGGTTGATGGTCATCACCAGGGCCAGATCGCAAACCTCGAGCACGTCATCGAGACACGACGCAGCAGTGGAGGGGTTGACCGCGGCGCCGGCCCGACAGTCGAGGTCCCGGATGCGGGTCAGGGTGCGATGAAGGTGCGGGGACGTCTCGTAGTGGACCGTGATTCCGTCCGCGCCGGCCTGGGCGAATGTCTCGAGGTGGCGCTCTGGTTCGACGATCATGAGATGAAGCTCGAGCGGCAGGGCGGTCTCTTTCCGCAGACAACGCACGGTGTCGGTGCCGAAGGTGAAGTTGGGAACGAACACGCCGTCCATGACATCGACGTGGAGACGTTCCGCACCGCTGCCCTCCAGGGCGTGGGCCTCGTCGGCCAGATGGCCGAAGTCGGCGGCCAGCATGCTGGGGGCCAGATGGATGGCGCCCACGCACGGCGCCCAAGTCGAACGAGGCATGGTCGCATCATGCCAAACTGGACTCAGCGTGTCCCGATCTACCCCGGCGCCCGTCATCCGCCAGGCTCAAGCCGACACCACCAGACGCCCGTAACCGGGTACGCCCCCCGGTTGGTCGTTTGGGTGATGCGCGAGTTCAAAGCTGGGTCGGGGCGATTGCGGATCGATCCCCATGCCGGCCGCAGGCGACGACGCGCGAACCCAGTCAGCAGCGCGCAACAATGGTCTGGTACGACGGTTTGTCGGTCAAGGCGACCCGCGCGGGGTTGTGGCGACCGATGGTGGGCATGACTCAGGCACGTATCCGGTACACCCGGCAACAGGAGGCCTGCGGTGGCGGCAACGAAGCAGCGATCGGACGTGAGCTTGAGGGTGGCGGTCAACGCCTTCTTGTCCTCGCCAAGGCTCGCGAACCCGAACACCCGCCGGGCGTATGCGGCCGTCTTGGATCGGGTCCTGGCCGATGTTGGCGCCGGGCAGGCTCTGGTCATGGTTTTCGGCCAAGATCTGGTCGACGTCGTGGAGCGGGCCTGGGGTGACTCTGCACCGGCGACGTGGAACCGCAACCGGGCCGTGTTGTCCTCGTTCTTGTCGTGGTGCGCCAGGAACCACTATCCCGCCACCGTCATGCCTCCAAGCCCGGAGCGTCGGGCGGAGCATCCCGACGAGACCCGGGCTGTTCGGACGCGACGATCGAACGCCAGCTGAGCCAGGTTGCGCGTTGAGTCGGGGTTCAGAGCGTGACGAAGGTGAGCCCGTTCTTTAGGAGGGTGGGCAGGACGGTGCTCAGTGTGGTGACGGTCTCTGATCGGTTGCCGCCTCCGTCGTGGCACAGGAGGATGTCTCCCGGGCGGGCACGGAGCAGTCTGGAGGTGATGACCGCCACGCCTGGGCGGGCGTAGTCGCGGGGGTCGAACGCCGCCGAACAGGCGGAGAGCTCTACAGGGAGCCGGGACAGCAGCGAGGCACCCCGTAACTGGTAAGGCCGACCTTCCCCTTGGCGTGACAGCACACCGGCGAGCCAGCTCGGGCCATCACGATACAGCCTTGACACTATATAGGGCTGGACCTATACTGGATGCGTGTGGGAGATCGTAGGCACCGACGAGTTCGCCGACTGGTACCGCTCGCTCGACCTCACCCAGTGCGGTGCCATCGACGCCCGAGTCGACATGCTCGAAGCCGATGGCCCTGCCCTCGGACGCCCCGTCGTCGACTCGATCAAGGGCAGCCGTCACCACAACATGAAAGAGCTGCGCTGCTCGAAAGACGGGGCGCTTCGCATCCTGTTCGCGTTCGACCCGATCCGACGAGCCGTGCTGCTCCTCGGCGGCGACAAAGCCGAAGGCTCAGCCTGGAGCGGCTGGTACCTCACCGCCATCCCCCACGCCGACGATCTCTACGATTCCTACCTCACCGAACTTCGAGAAGAAGGACTGCTGCCATGACCAAGACCTGGAAGGAGATCACCGCCAGCCGGCCCGACACCCCTGAACGCCAGGCCGCCTACGAACAGGGGCGCACCGAGGCCCTCGGTGAGATCGTCGCCCACAACCTGGCCGAGCTGCGCAAGATGCGCTCCGTCACCCAGGTCGAGCTGGCCCGCCACCTCGGCGTCGCCCAGCCGTCGCTGTCGGGTCTGGAGCGCCGCTCCGACGTCCAGCTCTCGACGCTGCGGGACTACATCGAGGGCCTCGGCGGCCATCTCGAGGTCAGCGCGATCTTCGACGACATCACCGTGCCGGTCTCTCTCGCCCCAGACCAGTAGGTGCCGCTTACCAGCGCCCTGTCACAGCCCAGCAGTAGCGTCCCCACCGACACCAGCGGAGGCCCAACCATGCACACCGATGACCCAGGTCTTGTCCTCGCACAGACCCTCAGCACTCACGAATCGGCGGCCGCACTCCGAGCTCTTCGCTGCCGCTGACCGGGCCGCAACCGCCCGGGACCGCCACGACGCCCGCGAGTCGGACCGCTGGGAACGCCAAGTGAGCCTGGCCCGCATCGAGCTCTGCAGACGCCTGGGCGACGACCGGCTCGTCGAAACCTGGACCGCATGGCATCACGACCGCTGGCCCGACGACAACCAAGCAGGTGAACCGTGAGCACGCTCCTCGACCCCCAGCGGCCCAAGGTCATGACCGTGACCGAAGCCGAAACCATCAAAGACCGGGTCTGCGGGACCAGACCGCGCTTCGGGCGCCGCCAGGCGCAGCTGATCGCCAGCCGACGCAACGGGGTCTCCGGGGTAAAGGTGCCAAAGTGGCAAAGAGTGCGGCTACTAACGGAACTTAGAAGCCGAAAGGTACGGGAGCGGAGCACGACGGGACGGGTTCGGACCTCGCACCAGGGTGACTACGGAGAAGCGGTCACGAAGTTGTTGGTGGACCGAGGGACTGGCCGGGAGTGCGTACCGGTTAGCCCCCCGTCAGCGGGCATTTCACCGGGACAGGCTTACGGGACACCCTCTGGCGCTCGGCCCCTCTGACCTGGGCCGTTCCCGTAAGGGGTTCCTTTCGTGGGGCGCCTGGCGAAGGTCGCCTGGCGTGCGCGTGCCGAAGTGTGCGTTCCCCTCGGGCGGAGGGCTCACCAGGCGGCGTTCAGCGCCGCCGTTGCGCTGCGTCGAGTGCCCGGGTGCCGTGAGCCCACATGGTGTCGGTGACGTCGAGCGTGACGCCGGGCGCCACGATCGTGTCGACGCGGTCAAGCACGTCGTCGGAGAGCTCGACTCCGTCGGCGGCGAGAGAGCCGTCGAGCTGGTCCATCGTGCGTGGGCCGATGACGACGCTGCTGACCGCAGGGTGGCTCGCGACCCACGCCGTCGCAAGTTGCACGAGGGTGAGGCCGGTGTCCTCGGCGAGCGAGGCGAGTGCGTCCACGGCCGCAAGCTTGGCGGCGTTAGCCGGGTCGGTTGCGTCCATCTGAGGGCGGTGTGACCGGGGCCCTGACGTGGCGACAGGCCGGCCGCTACGATAACGGCCGGAGAGCCAGCCGCCGGCGAGCGGGCCGAATGCGAGCACCCCGATGCCGAACCGCTGACAGGTGGGTAGCAGGTCGTACTCGAGGACGCGGTTGAGGGCCGAGTAGGGCGCCTCCTCGGTGCGGAACACGCCGTGCCCGCGTCGCTCGGCCAGGCCTCGGGCTTCCGCGATCTGCGAAGGCGGCAGCTTCGAGGTGCCGAAGCAGCGTATCTTGCCGGCAGCGACCAGGTCGGTGAGGGCGCCAAGGGTCTCGTCGAGGTCGGTGTCCGGATCCGGCACGCCGAGTTCGTAGACGTCGATGTAGTCCGTCTTCAGGCGTCGGAGCGAACCCTCGACCGCCTGGGTGAGCCAGCGGCGGGAGCCGCCTCCTTGGTTCGGGAGTCCCTCGGGCTTCCTTCCGGTCTTCACGGACAGCACGACCGGTTCCCGCCGGCCAGCGGTCAGTGCCTCCCCGAGGATCTCTTCGGACTGACCGGCCGAGTACCCGTCGGCGGTGTTGATGCTCGTGATCCCCGCGTCGAGCGCCCGGTGCACGATGCGCACGCAGTCCTCGCGGTCGGGGTTGCCGACCGCACCGAGCATCATGGCGCCGAGGGTCAGGTGGCTGACGGTGATTCCGCTACGGCCAAGCGGTCGGTACTCCACTGGAAGGCTCCTCGCTCCGCCGTCTTCGGCGGTCCGTTCGGCCCCACCGCCTGCGCGGAAAGCCTGCTCGTTTTACTACACCCGTAGACGGATCCCCTTTCGGGCATCCGACCCTTGATCCAGGCGGGGTGCGACAGAGCACGGTACCGCTACCGCTAAATTTCGTTCCAATCCTGGTCAGACCCCGATAGGCGCTCGAGGTCGGGGCTGATGCGAGCATCCACCACTTCTGTGGTGGGTTGAACTGAGCTATCTGTAGCGGACTACCGCGACAGATAGGGGTTACTATGCCGTGTATCGCTGTCCGAAGCCGACCATTGGTGCTCCATGGCACCCTGACCACGTTCCGCCGCCGCTGCGGGAAAGTGACATGTAGATGCGCGACCGGCGAGCCTCATGAGAGCCCGGCGTTGGTCTACACAGTGGACGGTCGCACCAAGACGATGACCTTGGCCGCCGCCGAGGTGGCCGAGGTGGCCGCCGCGGTGGAACGCTACGAGGCGGCGAAAGCGGATCTCGACGCCGCCGCCGCTGCGGGGATCGAACGGCTGCGAGCCCGACGTTCCAAGGGCCGGGGCGAGCAGCGATGAGCGCGCCAGAGCCGAGAGCCGAGGGCTTCGCTTCGTCGCGTCAGGCGTTCACTGAGATGATCGCCTGGTTGGGACGGAGCGGAAGCGGCCGCCCTTGACCACGGTGACCTCGAAGACCATCTCGACAAGCGGGGCCGGGAACTGTTGCGCCGCATGTTCCAGGAGCACCTGGACCTGCGCTCGGTTCGCGAGACCCGCGTCGAGGTCGTCGACGCAGATGGGGTGGCGCACCGCTCGGTCGAGGCCGGCCACGTCAGGCCCCTTACGAGCATCTTCGGGCCGGTCAGCGTCGAACGTCTCGCCTACCGTCACCGCGGACACGCCAACCTCTATCCGGCCGACGGCGGGCTGAACCTGCCCGCAGAGCGTCAGTCCCACGGGCTGCGCTCCCTGGCGGCGATCGAGGCGACCCGGGGCAGCTTCGAGGATGCCTCGGCCGCCATCGCCCGAGCGACTGGCCAGAGCGTCGCCAAACGCCAGGTAGAAGGCCTCACCGCCCGAGCCGCCACCGACGTCGAGGGGTTCTACGAGACTCGGACGCCCACCGAGGTCGCCGAGGGTGACGTGGTGGTCATCTCCGTCGACGGCAAGGGCATCGTCATGCGCCCTGACGCCCTGCGCCCCGCCACAGCCAAGGCGGCGGCCGCGGCCAGGCCCAAGCTCGACCGCCGGGTCTCCAAAGGCGAGAAGCGCAACCGCAAGCGCATGGCCGAGGTCGGTGCCGTCTACGACCTCACCCCGCAGCCACGCACGCCGAGCGAGGTCATGGCCCGTCCCGGCGACACCGACCCGCCGCCAGCGCCGGCACCGGCCGCCCGCAACAAGTGGGTCACCGCCAGCGTGGTCTACGACGCCGCCACGGTCGTCGCCGAGGTCTTCGACCAAGCCGAGCGGCGCGACCCGGCACATCGCCGCACCTGGGTCGCTCTCGTCGACGGCAACAACCACCAGATCAACCGCATCGGGGCCGAGGCCGCCGCCCGGGGGACCAGCATCGCCATCCTGATCGACCTCATCCACGTCATCGAATACCTCTGGGGGGCCGCCTGGTACTTCTACCCCG
>JALYZO010000195.1 GCA_030945745.1 Actinomycetota bacterium | reverse complement strand
GACAAAGCCGACACTGTTCGTGCTCGACGGCGCCAAGGCCCTCGCCGCTGCGGTCAAGGCCGTCTTCGACCAGCCGGTGATCGCCCGGTGCCAGTTGCACAAGATCCGCAACGTCAAGGCGAAACTGCCCGACAAGGTGGCCGCGACGGTCACCTCGAGGATGTGCGCCGCCTACCGGTCCGACGATCCGCTCGTCGCCCAAGCAACCCTCGAGGACCTGGCCCGCCAGCTCGACAAATCTCATCCCGGAGCCGCCGGCTCGCTACGTGAAGGACTCGCGGAGACCCTCACCGTCGCCCGTCTTGGGTGCCGCCAACCCTGGCCCGCACACTGCGCTCGACGAACTGTCGAGTCGATGATCGAGATCTGCCGGGACCACAGCGCGAACGTGAAGCGGTGGCGCGACGGGACCATGGCCCTGCGCTGGTGCGCAGCAGGAATGCTCGAAGCCGAGAAGCAGTTCCGAAGGGTCAACGGCTTCTTGCACCTCCCCGCCCTGCGCCGTGCCCTCAACGCCGAGCTCGCCAAAGCCAACATCACAGCCGACCACTACGATCAGAACGTGGCCTGAACAGCCGCAGGGCCAGGACCTAGACCAGTTCGAGCGGTGGTGCGGGGGGCTGGGGAAGATGAGTTCGGACGGTGACGGTCTGCGCAGTGGCTCGGTGTTGCGCGGTTCGGTATCGCCACCGGTTCCCTACCGTATGCAACTGCGGGTCGAGCTTCGCCGTTGCCATCCCGAACGCCTGATCGACGCTGCTGTCCACGGCGACCTCGAAGGCACCGCCCTTGTGTCGCTGGAACCAGCGGGCGAGGGAACACATGTCGATGTTGTCTGGAGAGTCGAGATGATGCAGCGGGCGATGCGCCTCGCTGCCCTTGTGGCGTACCTGTTGCTGCGCTGGGGTCACGATCGAGTGGTTGGCGCCACGATCAGTGGTTTCAGGGCGCATGTTGACGGGCTGCAGGATCGCGACCGGACCTGAGGGGCCATCCTGGCGGTGGGCCTCTCACGCTCTCCCAGATTGCTCGATGGTCTCCGAGGCGCGCGGTGCCCAGCCGGGCGAGCAGGTGGCCTGCCGCTGCGCCTCGACGGCGGCTGCCGGGGGCGGCACCGTCGAGAAGATCATTCCAGTACACCGCCCAGGCGCCGGCGACCGCCCAGCTGATTGCCGGTGCGGTCAGGATCCGACCAAGAGCTGCCACCGCGTGCGGTCGCTGGAGCATCCACGCGGTCAGCGGAGCGGTCGTCGACGCATACGGCGCATACAGTCCGGCCAGCTCCGCTTGGTACCGCTGCGCGGCACGTGCGGGCCCGACGGTCAGGATCGCCTCTCCGGCGGCTCGGCCGCTGCCCAAGGCTTGGGAGATCCCTTCGCCTTGAAGGGAGTTCACCAGGCCGGCGGCGTCGCCGACCAACAGTGTCCGGTCGCGCGCGGGGATCGAGCCCACCATGCCCATCTTCAGCCAGCCGCCGAGTCGTCGCTCCGGCGGCGCTGCGTCGGGGCGGACCGCTGACACGAACGAAGTCAGGTCCCGAGCGGCTCGCGTGCCGGCCCGCCGGTCGCCTCGGAAGCCGACCCCGAGGCCGATGTTGGCCTCGTCGTCGACGCCGGGAAACAGCCAGCCGTAGCCGGGGTAACCGGCCCTCGGCCTTGGCTCCCAGAACACGATCTGGGGCAGCGGCGGAGCCCCTTGCAGATAGCCTCGGATCGCGAAACCCCACAGGACTTTGGTCTGATCGACCAACCCAGCCGCTGCACCCACGCGACTCAAGGCGCCGTCGGCACCGACAATCACGTCCGCCTCGACTCCACCACTCGTGCCATCGCTACGTTCGACGCGAAAGCCGACCAGCTCACCGGCAGACGACAAGAGGGGATCGCCGGCACGGGCGGTGAGGCCCTCGGCACCGGCTTCGAGAGCAGACTGACGAAGCTGAGCGTCGAAGCTTCGGCGAGGAATCGCCAACCCGAATCCCGGGAAGCTCAGGCCCTTAGTCGCCTGCAGGAGCACCCGGTGCCCGGTCGGTCCCAGCACTTCCATGTCACCGACCCGCCGACCGTCCACGACTGTACCGAGGTCATCGAGGATACGGACGCCGCGCGGACCGATGAGATCCCCGCAGGCCTTGTCACGCGGGAACGCCGCCTTGTCGACAAGAGCCACCCGTGCTCCGCCCCGAGCGAGGACCAAGGCGGCGGTGGCGCCGGCTGGTCCGGCACCAACAACCAACACGTCATAGTGGACCGAAGTCACCTACAGTTTTGGCACGGATCGGTGCGGTCGAGGAGTATCCACCCATATTCGCACAGGAGAGCGCATGAAGGTCGCCGAGTCCCGCCGTCAGCCCAACCGCTTCGCCCGCCAGCTCTTCGACGGGCTCCCCAACCGCTACGACCGCCTCGCTGAAATCCTCTCAATGGGACAGAACCGCCGGTGGCGTAGGGCGATGGTCGACGTTGTCATAGCAGCATCACCGGCGTCGGTTCTCGACGTGGCCACCGGCCCCGCCGGCGTCGCCATTCAGCTGGCCCGTCGCACCAACGCAGTCGTAACCGGTATCGACCTCACCGAAGGGATGCTGCGAGCAGGGTTGGCAAACGTGGCCAGGCTCGAGCAGAGCGATCGGATCCGTCTCCTCATAGGACGCGGCGAGCAGCTGCCCTTTGCGGATGACGTCTTCGATGCCGTCACGTTCACCTACCTGCTCCGCTATGTCGCCGACCCAGCGGCGACGATCTGCGAGCTCGTCCGCGTCGTGAAGCCGGGCGGGGTCATCGCAAGTCTCGAGTTCCACGTTCCGCCCCGCCCGATCTGGCACCCGCTGTGGGTTCTCTACACTCGGGTCATCCTGCCCGCCGCCGGGTGCGTCTCCGGGGGGAGGGAATGGTTCCGGGTCGGAAGGTTTCTGGGCCCATCGATCACCGAGCACTACCGTCTGTACCCGACCACATGGCACGTCCAAGCCTGGCAAGCCGCCGGAGTCGACGATGTCGAAGTACGGCTGATGAGCATGGGCGGTGGCCTGGTGATGTGGGGTCGCAAAGCCCGCGGCGATGCCTGAGAACCCTGCGCCGAACCATCCCGCCTGGTACGCCGCGTCGCCTGGCACCTGGCGGGACTGGATGACGGTCCTCCATCCCCCGTACACCGCCTGGCACCTCGCCTACATCCTTCTTGGCGCCGGACTTGCCCCCCACGTGAGCGGCGAGCGACTCGTCGCCACCCTGGCGGCGTTCGCCCTGGCAGTCGGGGTCACCGCCCATGCTCTAGACGAACTCCGAGGACGACCCCTTCGCACCACCATTCCCTCCCCCGTCCTCGCTGCCGTCGCGGTCATCGCCCTCTGCGGGGCGGTCGCCCTGGGAGCGATCGGCATCACCCGCGTTGGCTGGGGTCTCGCCGTATTCATCGTCGCCGGCGTTGTGCTGGTGATCGCCTACAACCTCGAACTATGGCACGGCAGGCTCCACACCGACGCCGTCTTCGCCGCCGCGTGGGGATCATTCCCCCTTCTCACCGCCTACTACGCCCAAGCAACAACGCTGCGCCCCGCAGCCCTGCTCGGGGCGGTCTTCGCCTATGGACTGTCCCGAGCCCAACGAGTGCTGAGCATCGACGCCCGCAACCTCCGCCGACGAATCACCTCGGTGGTAGGAGAACAAGCCAATGCCGACGGCACCCGCCAATCAATCACACGGGCCACGCTGCTGCGGCCCCTCGAACAGACCCTTATCGCCCTGTCTTGGTCAACCTGCGCGCTCGGCGCAGCCCTCATCGTCGCCAAAGCCGGCCAGTAAGGTAAGACGCTGTGTCGAGCCGGGCGGTGGCCGTGACCCGATGAGCCCGTTGCGCTGGACGTTCAAGTCGACTCCGGACCAGGACTGGGCAGGCGATCCCCTCTGCGGTCCTCGTTGGCCAACGCGCCGCGCCGACGTGCTACCACGACTTCCAGGGCCGTCGGAAGTCGCGGCGCCGGCTGCAGATGTGAGGCGACGTCCCTTGGAGTTCAGGTGGGACTTCTCTTGACGAACGACCATGGTCATTGGGCTCGCCCGGCTCGGGCCTCGTCCTCCCGGGGCAGCCCCAGGAGCCCGATGATCTCCTCGTGCAGCTCGAACGACAAGTACGTGTTCCAGCTGCCGACCCCCACGTTCGACCCCAACATCGAACTCCACCGCACGCTCGTGGGCCCCGCGGAACGGGCCGAGCTACTGGTAGGCACCGTCGAACTGCCGGCAACATCCTTCCAAGCTCTGCGGCGCCGGGTCCGCGGAGCCCTCAACGCCGACGGCGTGGCCGGCGACCTCGACCATCCCGTAGGGGAACTCTTGGGATGACAACAATCGAGGCGAATGCGAGTCCCGGGCCAGACCACTCCGGGCCAGACCACTCCGATAGGTCTCGGTGTGAGTAGCAGTAGCGCCGGGACGGGAGGCGCGCGCCCTGAGAGGTCAGGTTCCTGGCGACGTGGGACCACGATCTCGCTCCAGCTCGGCGAAGCGGAACTCTAACGGGGCTCTGCCCCAGCCCGACGAGTCGGTGTGGTGGTGATGGTCTCGTCGGTGCTTGTGGCGGAGGTGGGCGCTTGTTCGTAGGCTCCGGTCGAGCCTAGTTGCGGGGCCTTTCGGTCCCGT
>JALYZO010000193.1 GCA_030945745.1 Actinomycetota bacterium | reverse complement strand
GGCCAGGGCGACGAGGATGGGGTCGTCGCCGGCCGCCGCCGGGTCGCTCACGATGGCCGCCAGTTGCGTGCGCTTCTCGGACAGGGCGTCCAGCTTGACCGGGCCGGGATCGGTCCCATCCCCGATGTCGTCGATGCGACGGGCGATGGCGTAGAGCGCCGACATCGCCTGGCGCTTGGGCGCGGGCAGCAGGCGGATGCCGTAGGAGAAGTTCCTCGCTTCGGTGCGCGTCACCTCCTGGCAACGTGCGTAGGCCTCCGTGATGTTCACGCCCTCGCCGCCGGCGCTCGTCGGGCCAGGATGGATCCGGCGTGGAGGACCAGCCGGTGGGTCTTCGGGTGGGGGGCGCCGCCCAGAGGGTCGAAGCGGGAGGCGGCCAGGCCGTCGAGGGCGACGTGCCCACCGGCAACGAAGCCGGCCACGGCCAGGCGGGCCCTGCCGTGCAGGGAGCGGACCAGGGGTTGGCCCTCGACCAGGATCCGCCGGGCCCGGGCCACCTCGAAGCACACCAGCCCCCGGAGGGCGGGGCTGGCCGGGCCTGACCCCCGCAGGTCGCCGGGATCGACGCCGAAGCGCTCCAGGTCCTCCGACGGGAGGTAGATCCGTCCGGCGACGGCATCCTCGGCCAGGTCGCCACAGTGCTCGGCGATCTGCAGCGCCGTGCACACCTGGTCGGACCATGCCTCGCGATCGGGCGTGGCGGCATCGAAGATGGCCAGCACCAGGCGGCCGACCGGGTTGGCGGACCATCGGCAGTAACGCAGGAGGTCCTCGAAGGTGGCATAGGCCGCCGGGGTCTGGTCCATCCGGTTGGCTCGGATGAGGTCCCGCAACAGCTCGGGATCGGCGCCCACCTGGGTGACGAGCACGGCCGCATTGCGCACCAGCGGGTGGATGGCGGCGTCGGAGGGGTCGTGGAGAGCCCGGGTGAGCTCGGCGTCGGCCCAGCCGAGGGCGGCCAGGCGGTCGCCGTCATAGGCATCGCCCAGCTGGTCGACCAGACGGGCCCAGCCGTAGAGGGCCACCAGCCGGGAGCGCAGGCGGGAGCCCAGCAGGGCGGAGGCGACCGGGAAGTTCTCCCCGCTCATGCGGCCCAGGACGTCCGACGTGGTGGGCAGGCCCAAGGGGACGGTGCTGGGGTGCCGGTCGGTTGGGGGGGAGACCGTCAAGAGCATCAGCCTTCGCGCAGAGTTGGTGGACCCACCGCTCGTGGGTGACTCGGCATCCGGCCGGTGGATGCCGCGTGCAAGATCATGACCGGTCAGTCACAAGATGTACGCCCCCCGGTGGCCCAGTGTCAAGCACCGACCTCTGGCGGGCCTGCGGTGCTGGGAGGGATCGCCCAGTCCGGAGTCACCGCCCAGGCGATGACCTGGGCAAACGCCCGGTCGATGACCGGTGGTGATGAACCGTGCTGGAGGGCACACCGGTGGCGTCAACGAGATCCGAGAGGGTCAGGCGCACCGTCGGCGACGTCAGTAGGAGCGGCGCAGCAGCCACTGTTTCACTCGCCCGTACGGCGGGTACATGACCGCCGGATCGGGCCGCGTCCCTCGCTGGAACACCGACTTGCGGTGGGAGAAGGCATCGAAGCCGGCCTTGCCGTGATAGGCGCCCATCCCGCTCTCTCCGACACCCCCGAAGGGAAGATCGGTGACGGCCAGGTGGAGCAACGTCCCGTTGACGCACACGCCGCCCGACGACGTCTCGGCCACCACCCGGTCGATCGCCGCCTGGTCCTCGGAGAAGACGTACAGAGCGAGTGGTTTTTCATGGGCGTTGACGGTGGCAATGGCCTCGTCGAGACCGTCGACCGTCAGCACCGGGAGGATGGGCCCGAAGATCTCCTGGCGCATCACCGCCTCGTCCCACGACACGTCGGACAGGATGGTCGGGGCCAGGTAGCGCTGCGAACGGTCAGAGTCGCCGCCGACGACGACGCGCCCAGAGGTGCGCCCCTCCAGCAGTTCCTGGAGCCGATCGAAGTGGCGGTCGCTGACGATGCGGGTCAGGTCCGCGCTGGCCTTGGGTTCGGGGCCGTAGAACGACGCCACCTCCTTGGTCAGCAGCTCCACGAACGGCCCCTCCACGCGGCGGTCGACCAGGACGTAGTCGGGGGCCACGCAGGTCTGGCCGGCATTGACGAACTTGCCCCACGCCACGCGCCGGGCCGCGACCGCCAGGTTGGCGTTGCGGTCGACGATCGTGGGGCTCTTGCCGCCGAGCTCCAAGGTGACGGGTGTCAGGTGCCTGACGGCCGCGGCCATGACGATGCGCCCGACGGTGGCGTTGCCGGTGTAGAAGATGTGGTCCCAGCGCTCCTTGAGCAGAGAGGTGACCACCGGGGCGTCCCCTTCGACGATGGCCACGGCCCTCTCGTCGAGGTAGCGGGGCACCCAGCGGGCCAGTGCGGCCGCCGTGCGCGACGAGATCTCCGACGGCTTGCCGACGACGGCGTTGCCGGCCGCCAGGGCATAGGCCATGGGGAGCAGCAGCAGGTGGAGCGGATAGTTCCACGGGGCGATGACCAGGGCCACGCCGAGCGGCTCGGGGACGATCGACGCTTTGGACGGCCGCAGCATGGCCCGGACCCGGACCCGTTGGGGGGCCGCCCAGTCCGCCAGCTTGTGGAGGATGTGGTCGATCTCGTTGGTCACGTGGCGCAGCTCGGTCATCCACCCCTCGATGGCCGGCTTGCCCAGGTCGGCGGCCAGGGCGTCGAGGAACTCGCTCTCGCCGTCGGCGAGCATCTGGGCCATGGACCGCAGCTGGGTCCTGCGCCACTCCAGGGGCCGGGTGGAACCCTGGTTGAACGTGGTCCGCAGGTGGGCTACCAGGGGACCGTGATCGGTGGCCGATGGGGACTCGTGCAACGAGGTCATGGTGGTCAGGGTGCCACGTCGGGCGATGCTCAGGCGTCGGCGGGGATGGTGCCCATCCTGCCCTGCTGGAAGTCGTCGAAGGCCTGCTGCAGCTCGGAGCGGTTGTTCATGACGAACGGGCCGTAGGTGGCAACGGGCTCCCGGATGGGACGGCCGCCGAGGATCAGCAGCTCCAGGTCGGGGGCATGGGCGTCCTGGGAGCGATCGGCCTCGGCGATGAGCGACGTGCCGGCGCCGAACGCGGCCAGTTGACCGGCGTGCACCGTGGTTCGATCGGGGCCGACGACGCCTCGCCCGGCGAGGATGTAGAACAAGGCGTTGAAGGAGGGGTCCCAGGGCAGGGCCAGCTGGCCGCCGGGGTGAACGGTGGCGTGGGCCAGGGTGATCGGGGTGTGGGTCGCGCCCGGGCCCCGGTGACCGCCGACGTCGCCGGCGATGACGCGGAGCAGGGCGCCGGTGTGGGGGGTGGTCAGCAGCGACACCTCGTCGGCCTCGATGCTCTGGTAGCCCGGTGACAGCCACTTGTCGGCCGCCGGGAGGTTGACCCACAGCTGTATGCCGTGGAACAGGCCTCCGGAGGCCACGAGCTTCTCGGGCGGCCGCTCGATGTGGAGGATGCCGGCGCCGGCGGTCATCCACTGCGTGGCGCCGTTGGTGATGAGGCCGCCGCCCCCGTGGGAGTCTCGGTGGGCGAAGGTGCCGTCGATGATGTAGGTCACGGTCTCGAAGCCGCGATGCGGGTGCCACGCGGTGCCCTTGGGCTCACCGGGGGCGTAGTCCACCTCACCCATCTGGTCCATGTGGACGAAGGGGTCGAGCAGCTCTTGGGGCACGCCGGCGAACGCCCTGCGGACCGGGAAGCCCTCGCCTTCGAAGCCGCTCGGGGCGGTGGTCAGCGAGATGACCGACCGCGACCGTGAGTCGCTGCGCGCGTCGATCGTCGGGAGGGTGGAGAGATCGGACACGGTCACGGCCGGCAACGGGGCCTCCTCAGGTGGTTGGAAGGACCACAGTACTCCTGTGGGCCGCCATATGTTGACATGACAACTACTTCAACCCGGGCTGCTGCCAGGTATTCCCCCTACCATGGGTCGAGTGCCCGCCGAACCGGACCGCCTGTACTTCCGTCAGCTCCTCTCCGGTCGGGATTTCGCCCACGAGGACCCCATGGCCCAGCAGATGGTCAACTTCGCCTACCTGATCGGCGACCGGGTCACCCACGAGGCCGTCATCGTGGATCCGGCCTACGGGGTCGGGGAGCTGGTCGACGCCGCCGAGGGCGACGGGATGACGGTGGTCGGAGCCCTGGCCACCCACTTCCACCCCGACCATGTGGGCGGCTCGTTGCTGGACCACAGCATCGAGGGCGTCGCGGAGCTGCTGGCCCGCAGCGCGGTGCCCATCCACGCCAATCGCCACGAGGTGCCACTGATCTGCAAGGTCACCGGTGCGTCGG